>NZ_JBSGXZ010000011.1:0-225777 GCF_053610285.1 Lentzea sp. NPDC054927 | reverse complement strand
GTGTGCCTGCCGTTGGTGTCACGGCCCGTGCGGTTGCATCGGGGCACGGGAGCGAACTACGCCTTTCACGCCGCCGGTGACGCCGGGGTGTTCCCGCTGCTCGACGACTGGGCGAAGGCGGCGGAACGGGAGGCGGCGCTCGAACCCACCGAGGAGTGGATCACCGAGACCCTGCGGGCGGCGGGGTTCGGGGACGTGCCGATCGTGCACGGCGATCCCAAGGCGTCGATCGCCGGCCAGGAGCTGGTGGTGGCGATGGGGGTCGGGCTGCACGCCGGTGAGCCGGTCGTGACCACCCAGCACGGGACGGCGCTGGTCGAGTGGGCGAGCGCGGTCGACGTCGACCAGACGGCGTTCGCGGCGCTCTACGGGTGGGGTGAGCGAGCCGACGAGCGCGAGGAACCGGTCGGATCCGCGTTGCCGTTGAGCCACAGCCAGGAACGCGCCGTTGAGCACGCACGCCGTGCGCGGATCACGGTTGTCGGCGGGCCTCCTGGATCGGGCAAGACACACACCCTCGCCGCGTTGGCGCTGGACGCCGTGGCAGCGGGAAAGTCCGTGTTGCTCGCGAGCCGTACACGCAACGCCGCTGACGTGCTCGGTGCCGCGTTGCGCCGCGCCGGTGGGCCGGTGCCTGCTCTGTTCGGCGACTCGGAGCTGCGGCAGGAGATGGCACGGGAGCTGAGCGACGGCCTCGACGCCACCGGCAAGCCCGATCGGCTGAAGGAACTCGACAAGACGAGGCGCGCTGCTGCTGCCGCTGTCACGCGAGTCGAACGCACGGTTGCCGCTGCCTTGAACGACGAACTGCTGGCTGCTGAGGCTCGCCGGCATCAGGCGTTGATGCCGGCACACCGCGCGGTGGCTCCTCAGGCGTTCGACGCGGGTGTGGATTTCGTTGCGCTGCATGGACTGTTGCAGCCGCGCACCGGATTCCTCAGTGGACTGCGCACCGGGTGGGCGTTGAAGAAGGCACGCAGAATGACCGGAGCCGGTGACGTCTCCACGGAAGACCTGGCGGCCGCTATCGACGCCGCCGAACAGACCGCGGCCCTGGTGCGTGTCGAGACGAGCGGTACCACGTTCAGTGAGCTGCGGCCGTTGCTGGCCGAGCAGGACATCTCCAGCCGGCAGGCGACTTCCATGTGGCTCAAGGAGTTCGCGGTCAGCAGCCGCGGATCGGGTGCGCGCAGGGCGGTGGCGGCGCTGGCCAAGGCGTTGCGCTCGGGCCGGGCGGCGCGGCGGCGCGGGCTGGCCGAGATCGACAGCCGGGACCTGGTGGCGGCACTGCCGTTGTGGGTCGGGACGCTGTCCGACGTGGAGGACATCCTGCCGCCCGTGCCCGGCATGTTCGACCTGGTGATCATCGACGAGGCCAGCCACGTCGACCAGCCGCTGGCCGCGCCCGCGTTGCTGCGCGGACGGTCCGCGGTGATCGGCGGCGATCCCCGGCAGCTGCGGCACGTGTCGTTCGTCAGCGATCAGGCCGTGCAGGCGGCGGTGGACGCGGAGGGCACCCAGGACCTGCGCGACCGGCTGGACGTGCCGAAGGTGAGCCTGTTCGACGCGGCGGCCGCGACCGCCGGGGTGCACTGGCTCGACGAGCACCACCGCTGCGCCCCGCACCTGATCGGCTTCGCGGCGGCGAAGTTCTACGACGGCAAGATCGCGCTGCTGACCACGCACCCGGCGATCGCCGACGTCGACTGCATCGACACCGAACTCGTGCCGGGGGAGCGCACCGCGAAGGGCGTCAACCAGGCCGAGGTCGACGCCGTGCTGGCCCACGTGCGCAAACGGGTCGCCGCGGGCGTGCGGTCGATCGGCGTCGTGACCCCGTTCCGCGCGCAGGCCGACGCCCTCGAGGAGGCGCTGCTGGGCGAGCTGACGCTGGACGAGATCACGACCGGCGGCGTCCGCGCCGGCACCGTGCACGGCGTGCAGGGAGGCGAGTTCGACGAGGTCGTGATCAGCCTCGCCGCCGACGACAAGCCGGGCGCGTGGCGGTTCGTGAACGACCGCAACCTGCTTGCGGTGCTGACGACCCGCGCCCGCGGCCAGGTGCACGTGATCACGTCCGTCGAACAACCGCCCGGCCTGATCGGCGACTACCTGCGGCACGCGGGCATCGCGCCCACCGAGACCGCGGGTGCCGAACCGGACGACGCCTGGACGGCGCGGCTGGCGCAGGAGCTGAGGACCGCGGGACTGACCGTGCGGACGGGATATCCGGTGGGGCAGTGGCGGGTCGACCTCGTGGTGGGGGAGAAGGAAGACGCGGTGGCCGTCGAGACGCGCCCGCATCCCGACGGGGCACGGGCGCATCTCGCCCGTTGGCGTGCGCTCACTCACGCGGGGTGGCGCGTGCACGACGCGTTCGGCAGCCGGTTCGGCCACGACCCGGCCCGCGCCGCCGTCGAACTGGCCCAGGAACTAGCGCCGGGGCGCTGATGGCGTCTGCAAGTACCACCAACCCATGTGTTGGTGGTACTTGCAGACGTCGTTATCGGCGGGTGGGCTGGAACAGCGGTTCCGGGGCCGCCGCGGCCGAAGGCAGGAACGGGTTCGGGTTCGCCGGGCACACGGTCCCGACCGGGGGCAGCGTGCCGTTGAGCAGGTACGCGTTCGTGTGGTCGGTCGCGCACTTGCTGACCTGGTACGCCGTGTGTCCCCAACCCGCGTAGGAGAGCAGTCGGCTGCCGGCGAGCTGACGGTTCACGGCCTGTGCGCCCCGGTAGTCCGTCACGCCGTCGAAGTAGTTGCCCACCACCAGAACCGGTGCGTTCGTGCGGGTGCGCCACGGTCCGGTGTAGCGGTCCTGGTTCACCGGCCAGTTCGCGCACGCAGCGTTGCCCCACCACCACGCCGGTCCGAACTCCGAACCGGCTGCGGCGTAACGGGAAGTCGCCCGGTACGAGTTGAAGTCACGCGGGAACTCGATGTCCGCGCACACGTTGCCGTTGTACGCGTCGAACCCGTTGGCGTAGTCGGGTTCCGCCGCGACGGAAAGCCCAGCGGCCGCGTCGGAGAGCTGGTCGAACAGTGCGGCGGCGTCCGGCCAGTCGCTCGGCGAGTACATCGCGCCGATCGCGGCGTTGATCACCGCGTCGTAGGTGTAGAGCTGGTCGCCGAGCTGGATCGGCTTGGCCTTCACCGACTTCAGCAACGCGTCCCAGCGCTTCTCCGACTGAGGCCCGAAGACGCACGCGGCCTCGTCGCAGTTGCGCAGGAGCTCGCGGAACTCCTCCTTGGTCGCGATCCGGTCGGACTCGATCTGCCGTCCGCTCGACCACAGCTCCGGGTTGAGCACGCCGTCGATGACGAGCGCGCGGATGTTGTTCGGGAACATGTTCGCGTAGGTCGCGCCGAGGAACGAGCCGTACGAGAAGCCCAGGTAGGAGATCTTGCGGTCACCGACGGCGCGGCGCAGCAGGTCCATGTCCCGCGCGACGTCCGCGGTGCTCATGTGCTGCGCGATCTTCTGGTCGTCGCGGCATTCCGGGCCGAGCGAGCGGTAGCGGTCGTAGTACGGCCGTTCCTGCGCCGCCTGGTACGGGAAGCCGGGCACGCCCTCGAAGAACTTCTCGAGGTCCGCCTCACTGGCGAAGCAGTGCAACGGATCCGACTTGCCGATGCCGCGCGGGTCGAAGCCGACGATGTCGAACCGGCCCTGCAGGTTCGCAGAGAGCGTGTTGCCGGCGCCGAGTGCGAAGTTCACGCCGGACCCACCTGGTCCGCCGGGGTTGAGGAACAACGACCCGATCCGGTGGGCCTTGTCCGTCGCGGGCTTGCGCGCCAACGCCACGGTGGTGGTCGCGCCGCGCGGGTTGTCGTAGTCCAGCGGCACCTTGACCGAGGCGCACTCGAAACCGGGGTGTTCCGGTCCGCACGCCTGCCAGTTGATCCGCGGCACCCCGTTGTCGGCCAGCGCGACGGGCGCACCGGTGATCATGAGTGTGGCCGCCGCGGCGAGCACGGTGAATCGCATCGACAAGCTCCCCCTCCTGTCCGCAGAGGTGGCCATTCCTACCTGCTCGCGACAGGTCCCGTCGACCGACGAAAGTCGCGTTCGGCCAACTGGGACGCCGGGTCCAGGAACGGGTTCGGGTTCGCCGCGCACACAGTCCCGACTGCGGGCAACGACCCGTTGAGCAGATACGCGTGGATGTAGTCGATCGCGCACTGACTGCGCCGGTAAGCAATGTGTCCCCAACCCGCGTACGCCAGCAAACGGCTGTTCGGCAGCTGCTCGGCAACGGCCTGTGCGCCTGCGAAGTCCGTCGAACCGTCGTAGTAGGTGCCCACCACCAGAACGGGCGCGGACGTGCGGGCGCGCCACGGTCCCGTGTAGCGGTCCTCGTTCACCGGCCAGTCCGAACACGCGCTCGTGCTCCACCACCAGTACGGTCCGAACTCCGAACCCGCTGCGGCATAACGGGAAACCGCGCGGTACGCGTCGAACGTGCGCGGGAACTGGATGTCCGCGCACATGTTGCCGAGGTTCGCGTCGAAGAAGTTGTCGTAGTCCGGCTCAACAGCAACCCGCGCGCCCGAAGACGCGTCGGACAGCTGGTCCAGCAGGGCCGCGACGTCCGTCCAGCTCTCGGACGCGAACCCGGCGAAGAGTCCCCACTCGATCACCCGGTCGTAGGTCCACACTTCGCCGTTGAGCTCGATCGGCTTGGCGCGCACCGATGCCAGCAGCGCCTGCCACCGTTGCTTCGACTGGGGCCCGAACGCGCAGGCGGCCTCGTCGCAGAGCCGGAAGAACTCGTCGAGCACCTTGCGCGCGGCCACCCGGTCCGACTCGATCTGCCGTCCGCTCGACCACAACTCGGGGTTGAGCACGCCGTCGATCGCGAGCGCGCGGATGTTGTTCGGGAACATGTTCGCGTACGTCGTGCCGAGGTAGGAGCCGTACGAGTTGCCGAAGTAGGTGATCTTGCGGTCGCCCAGGGCGCGGCGCAGCAGATCCAGGTCGCGGGCCACGTCGGCGGTGCTCATGTGCCGTGCGATCGGCTTGTCGCACTTCGAAGCCAGCGAGCGGTACCTGTCGAAGAACGGCCGTTCCTGCGCCGCCTCGTACGGGAAGACCGGCCCGGCCGCCAGGAACGACGCGCGCTCCTGGTCGTTCGCGAAGCAGCGCAACGGATCCGACCTGCCGATGCCGCGCGGGTCGAAGCCCACCACGTCGAACCGGCCCTCGGTGCCGGCCGATATCTTGTTCCCCCAGGCCCAGGTGTACTCGACTCCGGACGCGCCGGGCCCGCCGGGGTTGAACAGCAACGACCCGATCCGCCGTGCCCGGTCGGTGGCGGGCTTGCGGGTCAGCGCGATCGAGGTGGTCGCCCCGCGCGGACGGTCGTGGTCGAGCGGCACGGTGAACGTGGCGCACTCGAAGCCGGGACGCTCCGGTCCGCACGTCGACCACTCGATCGACGGAACGGCGTGCGCTACCGGTACGGGTACGAGGACGAGCGCCACCACGGCGCCGAGCAGGGCGAGACGCATGCGCCGTTCATATCCGCCGTCAGTCCGGCCGTCGATGCTTTTGGCGAACTCCCAGCCTGTCCGCGAGCTGGTCGTGGATGGGCGTGCTCATCACGATCGGGCTCGATGGTGGTGCGGCCGACGGTGTCGGTCCGGACGAGTCCTGCTCTTCGGGCATGCGAGGAGGGTAGGCATGGTCATTGAGGCCTCAAGCATGCTGATCAAGAAATCACCATGGTCATACCCCATGAGGTGAATCCGGATCAGCCGATCTATACCCAGTGTGCGACTCTGCACCTGGTACGTAACCACCTGTGGGTGTGCCCGATAGGAGTACGCACAATTCCCCCGCAACGTGGAATCTCACCGGGCGGACACGACATTGCAGGAAGTCGTCGCAATGCTGAACGATCGGGTTCATCGCCGGACGAACCTGGAGCGTGACGATGGTCAGCGGCAAACGGGGCGTCGCCAAGCGGCAGCTCATCCTGCTCAGCGGCCGGGCGCACCCGGACCTGGCGGAGGCCGTCGCCAAGCACCTCGGTGTCGCGATCACCCCGCAGGCGGCCTACAACTTCGCGAGCGGCGAGATCTTCGTCAGGTTCGAGGAGTCGGTGCGTGGCGCGGACGCGTTCGTGCTGCAGAGCCACACCGCGCCCGTCAACGACTGGCTGATGGAACAGCTGCTGATGGTCGACGCCCTCAAGCGCGCCTCCGCCAAGCGGATCACCGCGGTCGTGCCGTCGTATCCGTACGCGCGGCAGGACCGAAAGTACGCCGGACGCGAGCCCGTGTCGGCGCGGCTGGTCGCGGACATGTTCAAGACCGCGGGCGCGGACCGGATCGTCACCGTCGACCTGCACACCGCGCAGGCACAGGGCTTCTTCGACGGTCCCGTCGACCACCTGCACGCGATGTGGCTGCTCAGCGACCACGTCCGCGCGAACTACCAGAGGGAGAACCTCGCGGTCGTCTCGCCGGACGCCGGTCGGACCAGGCTCGCCGAGAAGTGGGCGGACGTGCTCGGCGGATGCCCGATCGCGTTCATCCACAAGACGCGCGATCCGTTGCGTCCCAACGAGGTAATGGCCAACCGCGTGGTCGGTGACGTCGAGGGCCGTACCTGCATCGTGGTCGACGACATGATCGACACGGCGATGACGAGCACGACGGCGGCGCGGCAGCTGCTGGAGCAGGGCGCGAAGGACGTCGTGCTGGTGGCCACGCACGGTGTGTTGTCCGGAGACGCGTACGAGCGGCTGATCGCCAGCAAGGCCCGCGAGGTGATCCTCACCGACACCCTGCCGATCCCGCACGAGAAGCGGTTCCAGGGCCTGACCGTGCTCGGCATCGCGCCGCTGCTCGCGCGCGCGATCCAGGAGGTCTTCGCGGACGGGTCGGTGACCAGCCTCTTCGACGGGAACGCCTGACCGGGAAGCCTGCCCGGCCGTCCCGTGTTGGTATGGGACATGGGCGACGAGCAACGTGGCCGGGTGCGGGTCGAGCACTCGGCGAAGCGGGTGCGTGCGTACTTCGGTGGCGAACTGGTCGCGGACGCGACCGCGCCGCGGCTGGTCTGGGAGATCCCTCACTACCCGGCCTACTACCTGCCGCTTTCGGCCGTGCGGGCCGAGCTGAAGCCGACGGGGGAGACCCGGCATTCACCGAGCAGGGGCGACGCCGTCGTCCACGACGTCGTCACGGCCGGCGGCACGGCCGAGGGTGCGGCGCTGACCTACCCGGACTCGCCGATCGAGGAGCTGCGGGACCTCGTCCGGTTCGAGTTCGCGGCGATGGACGAGTGGCTCGAAGAGGACGAACCGATCTACGTGCACCCGCGTGACCCGTACAAGCGGGTCGACGTCCTGGGCAGCTCACGGCACGTGCGGGTGGCGCTCGGCGGGGTGACGCTGGCGGCGTCGTCGCAGCCGCGGATCCTGTTCGAGACGAGCCTTCCACCGCGGTACTACCTCCCCTTGAGCGACGTTCGATTCGATCTGCTGAAGCCCTCGAAGACGCGGACGCAGTGTCCCTACAAGGGGACCGCCACCTACTGGTCCGTCGAGGTGAACGGCGTCGTCCACGAGGACCTCGTGTGGATCTACCGGGAGCCGCTGCCGGAGAGCCAGAAAATCGCTGGGCTGGCGTGCTTCTTCAGTGAGAAGGTCGACCTCTTCGTCGACGGCGAGCTCCAGGCGAAGCCCAAGACGCCCTGGTCATAGCTACTTTCAGCGAGGCGTACTTCACACACTGCAAACTTGCAGTGACTGCAAAAAGAGTCGTATTCTGGTCCGGTGAACCAGCCGGGGGAGAGCCTGCGCGACCGCAAGAAGCGCCGCACGCGTGCCGCGCTCGAGCGGGCGACCGTGCGACTCGCCGCCGAGAGGGGCTACGACCACGTCACCGTGGAGGAGATCGCCGCCGAGGCCGACGTCTCGATGCGGACCTTCTTCAACTACTTCGCGAGCAAGGACGAGGCGCTCATCGGCGCGGACCCGGAAGCGGGTCCGCGCATGGCCGAGCGCATCCTCGCCGCCGCGGACGAGGTCACGCCGTTCGAGGCGTACCGGCAGTCGGTGCTCGCTGAGATCACCGACGAGCTGAACAGCGCCCGCGACCTGTGGTTGCTGCGCAAGGAAGTGCTGATGCAGCGCCCGGACCTGCTGGTCCGCGCGTTCGCCAACAGCGCGGAGTCCGAGCAACTGCTCGCGAACGCGGTGGGAAAACGGGCAGGGCTGCCCGAGTCCCACCTGTACCCGCGCCTGCTGGTGGCCGCCGGCAGCACCGCGTTCCGGTGTGCGGTCACGCGCTGGGCGCTCGACGACCACGTCGCGCTGGGCGACCTGGTCAGCGAGGCACTGGACCTGTTCGGCACGGGGCTGGCTCACGTACCACATCACCACGAGGGGGGATCATGACCACCGAAGCAGAAGTGACACCGGTCCACAGCAAACGCGACGTCGTCCAGGCCATGTGGGGCCTGATGCTCGGCATGTTCGTCTCGATCCTGGCGAGCACCATCGTGTCGAACGCGTTGCCGCGCATCGTCGCCGAGCTGAAGGGCTCGCAGTCGATCTTCGCCTGGATCGTGACGACCGAACTGCTGGCGATGACCGCGACCGTGCCGCTGTGGGGCAAGCTCGCCGACCTCTACAACCGCAAGCTGCTGATCCAGGCGTCGCTGGGCCTGTTCGTCGTCGGCTCGCTGATCGCGGGTTTCTCGCAGAACATCGAGATGCTCATCGTGAGCCGCGTGGTGCAGGGCGTGGGCGCTGGTGGCGTCACGGCGCTCGCGACGGTCGTGATGGCCGCGATGATCCCGCCGCGTGAGCTCGGCAAGTACTCCGGCATGTTCGGCGCGGTGTTCGGTGTCGGCACCGTCGCGGGCCCGCTGATCGGCGGCCTGCTGGTCGACACCTCGTGGCTGGGCTGGCGCTGGTGCTTCTTCATCGGCATCCCGTTCTCCCTCGCCGCGATCTACCTGCTCCAGCGCACGCTGCACCTGCCGGTCGTGCAGAAGAGGGACACGAAGATCGACTACCTGGGCGCGTTCCTGATCGTGTCCGGCGTCTCGACGCTGCTGATCTGGTCCTCGCTGGCCGGCCAGAAGTTCGAGTGGGCGTCGGGCTGGACCGCGGGCCTGGTGTCGCTGGGCGTCCTGCTGCTGGTCGCGGCCGTCCGCGTCGAGGCCACCGCGCACGACCCGATCGTGCCGCTGTCGATCTTCCGCAACCGCACGGTCTCGCTGGCGACCGTCGCGAGCGCCCTGGTCGGTGTCGCGATGTTCGGCGGCACGGTGTTCCTCTCGCAGTACTTCCAGCTGGCGCTCGGCAAGACGCCGACCCAGGCGGGCCTGCTCGGTCTGCCGCTGATCTTCGGCCTGCTGATCTCGTCGACGGTCGCCGGTCAGCTGATCACCAAGTACGGCAAGTGGAAGGCCTTCCTGGTCTCCGGTGGCGTGGTCATGGTCGGTGGCATGCTGCTGCTGTCCACGATCACCGCGACGACGACGGTGTTCATGGTCTCCGTGGACATGTTCGTGCTGGGCGTCGGCGTCGGCCTGATGATGCAGAACCTTGTTCTGGCGGCGCAGAACGACGTGCCTGCCAAGGACCTGGGCGCGACGACCTCGACGTTGACGTTCTTCCGCTCGCTGGGCGGCGCGATCGGCGTCTCGGCGCTGGGCGCGGTGCTGGCCAGCAAGGTCAGCTCGCTGGCCGCGGAGAAGTTCGGCCCTATGGGCGGCGGAGACGGTGGCAACAGCGTGCCCGACATCTCGGTGCTGCCGCCCGAGGTCAAGGCCGTGATCGCCGACATCTACGCGACGGCGACCGCGGAGATCTTCCTGGTGGGTGCGCCGTTCGCGGTGCTGGCGCTGCTGGCGGTGGTGTTCATCAAGGAGAAGCCGCTCAAGGAGCAGAGCGGTGACGACAGGCTGGCGGCGGAGATGGCCGCGGGTCACTGATCGCCTGGTTCTCCTGACCGGACCCCTGACTTTCGTCGGGGGTCCGGTCTGTCTTTCGGGTCGGGTTTTCGTGGTCCGCGCTCTTTACGTTCTCTCCCATGAACATCTGGGGAGCAGCACTCACGCTCTTTGTGTCCACGTACATGGGCGAGGCTTCGATTCCGGGCGTCGCGGTCGCGATCACCAAGGGGGACCAGGTGATCGCGGTCGAAGGTTACGGGCTCGACTCGAGCGGTGCGCCGATCACGGCGGACACGAAGATGGCGATCGCTTCGGTCAGCAAGTCGTTCACTGCACTGGCCGTCCGCCAGCTGGCCGATGCCGGGAAGATCGACCTGGACCGGCCGGTGTTCGAGTCCCGGGTCACCCCGCGGCAGTTGCTCAGCCACAAGTCGGGGATCAGCGACCGCACGTTGGCGGAGAAGAGCTTGCCGCAGCCTTCCAGTCCGGCGGAGGCGGTGGAGCGCGCTCAGGAGGTTCTGCGCTCGGCCGTGCCCGACGGCCAGTTCCGTTACACGAACACCAACTACCACCTGGCCGCACGGCTGGTCGAGCTGGCTTCGGGTGAGAAGTTCGGTGCTTACCTGCAGAAGCACGTTTTCGAGCCGTTGGGGATGCGGGACACGGTCGCGATCGACGTGACGCCGCGCGATCTGCCGGCGGACTACCGGCGTGGTTATGGGTACGCCTATGGGTTTTCTGTTGCTTTGACCGAGCCGGACCGGTTCGTCGCGGGCTCTGATGGTGTGATCACCACGGCTGCGGACATGGCTCGGTGGTTGGTGGCCCAAAAGACTTTGGCGCCGCAGGATGGCATGGGGTGGGAGGCCGATTCGCAGGGGCAGTTGCGGCACAGCGGGATCTGGTTCACCAGCACGGCGGGTCAGTTGCTGACCTCGTCCGGGTACGGGATCGCGGTGATGGCCAACAGCGGGATCACTCTCGGCAACGAGGGCACGTACGCGTTGGAGAACGGCATTGCCGAGATCCTCGACGGCAAGACGCCTGCTGAGCCCTCGTCGTACCGGCTGCTGACGGATCTGGTGCTGGCCGTGCTGACGTTGTTGTCGCTGGGGCTGGGGATTCGTGCGTTGCGGCGGCCACGGAAGTTCCACAAGGCGTGGCAGGTGTTGAGGTTCGTGCCGCTGGGTGTGCTGCTGGCGTTGCCAACGTTGCTGGGGCTGCTGTACGGCGGTGGGCGGGACATCACGTTCTTCCAACTCGCGCACTATTCTTTGCCGCTTGTGGTGTGGTTGGCCGTGTCCAGCGTGATGAACATCAGCGTGGCAGTGGTGAGGTGGCGGCGATGAAGACGGCTGCGCTTGCGGCGTGCGTTGCTGCTGCTGTTGGTGTGTCGTTCTTCATGCAGAGGAACGTTCCGCCGTGGACGGTCGCGGTGTGGGTGCCGTTGTTCGTGATCTCGTTCCTGCTCGGGCGCCGCACTGCTTCCTGGTGGCCGGCCGTGGTGTTCGTGGCGGGCGCCTTCGGTGGGCTCATCGGCCTGTTCCTGGTGGGTCTGGCGGTGGCGCTGCCGTGGTTGCTCGGGCGGGCCGGGCATCAGCAGGCGGCACTGGCTGCCGCCGGGGTTGAGGCCGCTCACCTGCGTGAACGCACTCGGATCGCGCACGAGGTCCACGACACGCTGGGGCATGAGCTGAGCTTGCTGGCGTTGCAGGCGGGGGCGTTGGAGATGACGTTGCCCGCCGAGCACCAGGCTGCTGCCGCTCAGCTTCGCGTGTCGGCGGCTGGTGCCACGGAACGGTTGGCGGACCTGGTGTTCCTGCTCCGCGACGGTGATCCGCCTTCAGGAGTGGGTCTGCAGGACCTCGTCGATCGTGCGGTGTCGGCCGGGTTGCGTGTCGAGTTCACTGTGGAGGGTTCGGTGCCGTCCACTGTGGAGGCGACTGTGCATCGGGTGGTGCAGGAGGCGTTGACGAACGCTGCCAAGCATGCGCCGAAGTCCGTGGTGTCCTTGAAGGTGACCACGGCTGATACGACCACGATGGTCGAGGCCTGCAACGACACCGGGTTGCGGCGAGGTGCGGGGAGCCGGCTGGGCCTGGTCGCGTTGCGCGAACGGGTGCGGATCGCGGGCGGTACGCTGCGGGTCAGCCGTGGTGGCGGAAGGTTCGAGCTGGTCGCCACGCTTCCGCACCCGGGGGAGTCGTGATCCGCGTTCTGCTCGCTGACGACGAGGCGATGGTGCGTGCCGGGGTGCGTGCCATCCTCGGTTCCGATCCTGCTCTCGAGGTGGTGGCCGAGGCGTCGGACGGGCGCGAGGCGATCGATCTGGCGTTGAAACACCGGCCGGACGTGGTGCTGCTGGACGTCCGGATGCCGCGCCTCGACGGCTTGGAGGCGGCGAAGGAGCTGGCGCGCCTGGGGTTCGGCGTGGCGATGCTGACGACGTTCAACGACGACGGCTACCTGGAGCAGGCGCTCGACGGCGGCGCACGCGGGTTCCTGCTGAAGTCAGGGGATCCGCGCGAGCTGATCGCCGGGGTGCACGCGCTGGCGTCCGGTGGTGCCTACCTGGCGCCCAAGGTGGCGGCGCGGATGATCAGCCGGTTCCGCGGTGGGCGGGTCAGCGAGGCCCGTTCCCGCGTGGCGTCGCTGACCGCGCGGGAACGGGACGTGCTGGCGTTGCTGGGGAAAGGTCTGTCGAACGCGCAGATCGCCCGGCGGCTCGACCTGGTCGAGGGCACCGTGAAGGGGCACGTGAGCGCCATCCTGACCCGGCTCGGAGCGGAGAACCGGGTGCAGGCGGCGATCGTCGCGCACGAAGCAGGCCTCTAGAACGGGAAGTGGCCGTGGCCTCCGGCGATGGTGACCCACCTCGTCGCCGAGAAGGCCTCGAGGCCCCACCGGCCGCCGAACCTGCCGTAACCGCTGGACTTCACGCCACCGAACGGCGCCTGCGGCTCGTCGTCCACCGTCTGGTTGCCGACGTGCACGATGCCGGTGCGGATGCGTCGCGCGAGGGCGAGACCGCGCCGGGAGTCCTCGGTGAGAATCCCCGCGGTGAGCCCGTGTTCGGTGTCGTTGGCGATGGCCACGGCCTCGTCGTCGTCATCGACGGTGACGATGACGACGGCCGGGCCGAAGATCTCCTCCTGGAAAATGCGCATCTGCGGGGTCACGCCGTCCAGGACGGTCGCACGCCCGCCGCCACCCGCTCGGACGCGAGCGCCCTCGCTGACCGCCTCGGCGACCAGAGCGGCCACGCGTTCGGCGGCGCGCGGGGTGATCACCGGTCCGACGGCGGTGCCGGGATCGGCGGGGTCGCCATGCGTCAGCGAATCGACCTTGGCGGCGAGCTTCGCGGTGAACTCCTCGGCCACCGCCCGGTGCACCAGGATGCGGTCGGCCGACATGCAGATCTGGCCCGCGTTGAAGAACGCGCTGAACGCCGCCGCGCTGACCGCGTGGTCGAGGTCGGCGTCGTCGAGCACCAGCAGGGAGTTCTTGCCGCCGAGCTCCAGCAGGGCGGGCTTGAGGTGTTGCGCGGCAAGGGTTCCGACGATCCGGCCGACCTCGGTGGAGCCGGTGAAGTTCACCGCGCGCACCCTCGGGTCGGTGATCAACGTGCGGGCGACCTCGGCGGCGTCTTCTGGTGCGTTCGTCACGACGTTGAGCACACCCGCCGGCAGCCCGGCCTCGTGCAGCACGTCGGCGATGAACAGCCCGGCCACGATCGGCGCGTCCTCGCTCGGCTTGAGCACCACGGTGTTGCCGGCGGCGAGCGGCGCGGCGACGGCCCGCGTGCTCAGGATGACCGGGGCGTTCCACGGCGCGAACGCCGCCACCACGCCGAGCGGCTCGCGGATCGCCAGCGACAGCTGCCCCGGCGTCTCCGTCGTGAGCACCTCGCCGACGGGCTGGGTGACCGCCGCGGCCGCCTCGCGCAGGACGTTCGCCGCCAGCATGACGTTGAACCCGGCCCACCCGCCGACGCCGCCGACCTCGTTCGCCATGAGGTTCACGACCTCGGACGTCCGGGCCTCCAGGTCGTCCGCGGCCTTGAGCAGAATGCCGCGCCGCTGCGACGGCGAGGTCGCCGCCCACTGCGCGAACGCCTCCTGAGCCGCGTCGACCGCCCGCGTGACGTCCGCGACGCCACCAGCAGCCACAACGGCGTAGACCTCGCCCGTGTAGGGGTTGAGATCATCAGTGGTGCGGCCGTCCAGCGCGGGAACGCTTTCGCCGCCGATGAATAGCTGACGCTTTTCGCTTGCCACAGTTGAGGATTCAATCGTTCTACCCCGGAATCATCCAAGTCAGGCTTCCGGTGGGTGGAAACCGGACTCCAACGTCCGGCCGATGCCCCGCGCCGCCACCTGCAACGCCGCCACCAGCCGCGCGCGCACGTTCCGCAGGTCCGGCACCACGATCCCGAGCGCCGCCACCACGTGACCGTCCACCTCGACCGGCACCCCGACACTGCACGCGCCGAGCGTCATCTCCTCGAACGTCTGCGCATACCCATCACGCCTGATGCGATGCAACTGCGCCCGCATCCGCCCAGGCTCCGTAACCGTGTACGCCGTGACCCGCGTCAGCCCGTGCGTGAGCACCTCCTCCTGCACCTCCGCCGGCGCGTGCGCGAGCAACACCTTCCCCACCCCAGTCGAGTGCAACGGCAACCTGCTCCCGGTAGAGCTCACGATCGGCACCGACGCATGCCCCGACACCCGGTCGAGGTAGAGCACCTCGGTCCCCTCCCGCACCGCCAGATGCACCACGGCCCGCGTAGCAGCGTGAATGTCGTGCAGAAACGGCTCGGCGACCCGGCTCAGATCCACCTCGCCCGCCGCCAGCAGCCCGAGCCGCCAGATCCGCCGCCCGATGACGTACTCCCCGGACTCCAGCCGCCGCACCGCACCCCACTCGAGCAGCTCGGCCAGCAACCGGTGCGCGGTGCTGATCGGCAACCCGCTGCGCCGCGCGATGCCGCTGAGCGTCTGGCGGCGGTGGCGGGTGTCGAAGGTGCCGAGCAGCGACAGCAGCTTCGAGGAGACGGTGGCGGCCATCCACGAATTCTGCCCGCAGTCTTGCCGGTTCACCCCAGGACGGCCGGTGTCGTCGCGTAGATTGCTGATCACTGTGCGCAGCCGGATGGTGACGGTGGTTTCGTGGTGACGAACAGTCTCTCGGGGTCGGCGGACGGCCAAGCGGTCCAGGCCGGAACGATCATCGGGGACGTCTACCTGTCGCAGCACCCACCGCGTCTGGTTCCGTGGGAGTGCCCACCCGCGCCGAGGCTCTTCGTCGGCCGCGCGGCCGAGCTGCGGCAGTCAGCCGAACTGTGCGTGGAAGGCCAGTCGGTGCTCCTGTTCCACGGGGCGGCCGGTGCGGGCAAGAGCGCGCTCGCGCTGAGGCTGGCGACCGAGGTGCGGGAATCCTTTCCGGACGGCCAGCTCTACCTGAACCTGCGTCAGTACCGGCGTGGCGGCAAGGTGGACCTGTCCGCCGTCGTGACCAAGTTCCTCCGATCCCTCGGCATCGCCGGCGACGCGTTGTCGTGGGAGCTGGGCGAGAAGACCGGGTTGTTGCGCAGTCTGTTGCGCGACAAGCGAATGCTGATCCTGGTCGATCACGTCGCGATGGCAGGGCAGGTCACCGAGTGGCTGCCGGACGGACCGGGCGTGGCCGTGGTCGTGACGTCCAGCGTCGAGCTGACGGGGCTGCGCAGGTACCGGCCGGAGCAGGTGGAGGTGGCGGGCCTGCGCGTGGCCGAGGGCGTCGAGCTGCTCGCCGAGTACTGCGACAGGGTCGAAGCCGAGCGTGAAGCAGCCGAAGAACTCGTGGTGGTGTGCGGCGGGTTGCCCGCCGTGCTGGAGGTCGTCGGGGCACGGCTGGACGACCGCAAGTCCTTGTCCGTCGCCCAAGTCGCCGCCGAACTCGCCGCAGCGCGCAGTCTGGCGTCCCTGCCCGAGGATGTGAGGCCGGTCGTGACCACAGCACTCGACGGTGTCTTCGACGACCTGCCGGACCAGGCCCGCAGGCTGTACACGCTGCTGGGCGTGCACCCTGGCGCGGACCTCGCCTTCGACACGGTCAAGGCCCTCATGCCGGACCCCGAGGACCACCTGATCGAGCTACGGCGAGCCCACCTCGTGGACTGGGACCGGACGGACGCCGGACGGGTGCGGCTGCGCGAGTTCGCGGCGGCGCACGCGGCGGACAAGGCCGAGGAACACCTGAGTCCGGAAGGCCGGGAGATGGCACGTCACCGGCTGGTCCGCCACTACCTGGTCCTCGCGTCGGCCGCCGATCTGAGGGCCAAGGGCGACCGGCTCCGGCTCGCCGAACACGGCGCCGAGGTCAGGACGAGGGCTGAAACACTTCCCGGCGGCAAGGCCGCGCTCGACGCGCTCGACGTCGAACGCCACAACCTGGCCGGCATCGTCGCCACCGCTGCCGAGGCTGGTCTGCACGCGGAGACCTGGCAACTGTGCGAAGCACTCTGGCCGTATTACCTGGACCGCACCGACCACGACGATTGGGTCGAGATAGGCCGCCACGGTGTTGAGGCGGCGATCTCGGTGCGGGACCCGGCGGTCGAGTCGCGGATGCGGTCCCAACTGGCCAGGGCGTTGAGCGAGACGCGGGCCTTCGACAGTGCCGAGGAGGAAGCACGGAAGGCCGTGGAGCTGGCCGAGCGCAGCGGCAACCAGCGCGTCACCGCCGCGGCGGAGGAGTTCGCCGGCAAGGTCTGCGTGGCTCGCGGTGCCTACGACCGCGGCATTCCGCACCTGCGACGGGCACTGCAGCTCAACGTCGACATCGGACGGCAACGCGGCGTGGCGGTGCAGCACCACGCGCTCGCCCAGGCGTTGCATCTCAGCGGCGACAACGAGGCCGCACTCGACCACGCCGATGAAGCACTGACCCTGTTCGAGTCGCTCAGCCAGCCCGAGCCGCGCAACCGCGGCAGCGTGCTCCTGACGAAGGCGAAGGCTCAGGCGGCGTTGTACCGCGAGGAAGAAGCGGAAGCGGCTCTGGAGCAGGCGATCGGGTTGCTGCGGGAGTGCGGTGCACTGAAGCGGGAAGCGGAAGCGCTGGAGCAGCTGGCCGAACTGGACGGCGAGCGGGAAGCCGAGCTCCTGACCGCGGCGAAGTCCATCTACCTGGGCTTGGGTCACCCGGAGGCCGTCGCACGCGTCGTCGACCGGCTCGATCGCACCTAGGATCGGACCGGTGGCCGCAACACAAGAAGGAAGACTCCGCGCCCTGCACCGGGCACTCGCCGCCCACCCCAACCACCCGGTGCTGTTCGCCGACCTGATCCGCGAAGTCTGGGGCGACACACCACCGACCGGTCCGCTCCCCGCCCTGCGCACCCTGGTCAAGCGGCTGCGCAGGTCCATTCCGGACGAGATCGTCACCGACGCGTCCGGCTACCGCCTCAAGGTCCGCACGCCGGGGCCGTGCCAGCTGCCGGCCGACCTGCCGGACTTCGTGGGCCGCGAGCACGAACTGGAGCGCCTCGAACGTCAGGAAGGCGTCATCGCGATCACCGGTGCGCCGGGGGTGGGCAAGACGGCGCTGGCGGTGAGGCTCGCGCATCGGTTGCGGGAGCGGTACTTCGACGGGCAGTTGTACGTGAACCTGCGGGCGTTCGCGGCTGGGCCGCCGGTCACGCCGGAGCAGGCGCTGAGCGGGTTTCTCAAGGCGTTGGGGGTGCCGCAGGCCGCGATTCCGGCGAGCCTTGACGCGCAGGTCGAGTTGTACAAGAGGAAGCTCGACGGCAAACGGGTGTTGGTGGTGCTCGACAACGCGGTTGAGGACGTGATCGAGCCGTTGGTGCCGGATCAGCCGGGGTGCCTGGCGATCCTCACCAGCCGGCACGACCTGCCTGGGCAGTTGCGGCTGGACGTGCTGGGGGACGACGCGGCGCACGAGTTGCTGACCAGCATGCGCGTCGGAGGTACGGCGGACGAGCGCACTGAGCTCGTACGGCTGTGCGCGCACTTGCCGCTCGCGTTGCGCATTGCGGGGGCGAACGTGGCGTACGGGCACATCGAGGACTACCTCGACGAGTTGCGCGGTGACCGGCTGAACGTGTTGGAGATCGACGGGGACGCGGCGGTGCGGGCCACGTTCGAGCTGTCCTACCGGGCGTTGAGCGGTGCGGCGAAGCGGGTGTTCCGGCTGCTGGGGCTGCCGCCCGGTGCGGACATCGGGGTCGACGCGGTCACGGCGCTCGCGGGGAGTGATCCCGAGGCGCAGCTCGACGAGCTGGTGCGGGCCGGGCTCGTCGACCACGTTGGCGTTCGCTATCAGTTGCATGACCTCATCAGGCTGTTTGCTCCTGACGCTGCGGACGACGACGACCGGGCGAGGTTGCTCAAGGGCTATGCGTGGTACTTGAGGACGGCTTACAACGCCATCGGCGAGGTCGTTCCCCAGTTGGACCTGATGACCGAACCCGACCTCACCGGGGCCTGTCTGGAGTTCGAGGGACGGGACGATGCGGCGGCGTGGCTCGACGAGGAGCATGCGAACCTGGTTGCGGCCGCGCTCGCCGCGCCGTCGCCGTACGCGCAGCAGCTCGCGGACGTCGTGCGGATCTATCTGCACGTCGGTCGGTTCGAGATCGACAAGGCGCTGGTGTTCCGGGCCGGGCTGCGGGCGGCGCGGGAGGCGGGTGACCGGTCCGGGCAATGCGCGGCGTTGTTCGGCCTGGGCATGTCGGAGTGGGGGCGCGGCGAGTACCGCGACGCGCTGCACCACTACGGGGCGGCGCTGGAACTCGCGGACGCGCCTGCCACGATCGCGGTGATCAGGAACAACTTCGGGCTCGTGCACCTGGAACTGGGTGAGGTCGCGCAGGCGCGTGCCCACCTCACCGAGGCGCTCGTACTGCGGCGGCAGCTCGGTGACGAACGCGCGGTCGCCAGCACACTGATGAACCTCGGCATCTCCCACGGCGCCAGGGGAGAGCTGCGCGAGGCGGCGCGGTACATCGAGGAGTGCCACGACATCTGCGCGCGGCTCGGCATGAGCACCCAGCGTGCGCTCGTCCTGGACAACCTGTCTGTCGCCTACTTCGAGCTGGGTGAGCTGGACCGGGCACTGGCCGCCAGTCTGGAGTCCGTCCTGCTGAACACCGAAGGGCACCAGATGCGTGCCCTCTCCAACGCACTGGCGAGCCTCGCCCGCATCCGTGCCGAACGCGGCGAGGTCGATGAAGGGCTGGCGACGGCTCAGCGGTGCTTCGACGTCGCGCGGGAGGCCGAGCACCCCAAGTCGCGGATCGACTGCCTGGTCGCGATGGCCGTGCTGGAACCGGAGAAGGCGGAGAAGCACGCGGGGGAGGCGGTCGAGCTCGGCCGCAAGATCGGCTACGAACCCGGTGTGATCACCGCGTCGATCCTGCTCGCCCAGGCCACGGGATCCGTCGAGCTGATCGACGAGGTGCTCACCACGATCCGCGAGACCGACAGCTTCATGGACCACTCACGCGCGTTGCTGGCCCGCGCGCGCATCACCCGTTCCGTTGACACAGCACGACAAGCACTGCAGGCGGCGGAGGACCGCAGCCAGGCGAAGGTCGCTTCGGACGCACGATCGTTCCTGGCCACGCTGTGACGCACCTCGGTGAGGGCTGGGACAGCACGGCGGAGCTGATCGGCGAACGGTGGGTGGAACGCAGGCCGCGCCGCCCGGAGATCGGTCCGCAGCTGCTGCGCGAGTCGGTGGTGATGCCCTGGCTGGCGCCGCAGCTGCCGTTGCCCGTCCCGGTTCCCGTTGTCGTGTCACGAGAACCGGTCGTCGTGCGGCACGAACTGGTTCCCGGCGGCGAACTGGAGACGTTGAACGCGGTGCAAGGCCGGCAACTGGGGGAGTTCCTGCTGGCACTGCACGCGGTACCGGTCGCAGGGGCGTTGAAACGAGGCGTCGGACCGATGACGCTGCCGGTCGAGCGCTTTCGCGACGAGGTGCGCGTGCCCGGTGGCGAGGAGCTGCTGGCCAAGATCGACGGACTCCCCGCGGACACCCTCGTGCACGGCGACCTCGGACCCGAACACGTGCTGGGCCGCGACGGCGTGCTCACCGGCGTCATCGACTTCGGCGACCTGCACGTCGGCGATGCGGCGATCGACCTGGCGTGGGCGCTGCACTCGACACCGCCCGAGTTCGCTCAAGCACTCGCGTCGGCCTACGGGGTGACGAACGAGCTGCGGGAGCGGGCGTTGATCTGGCACCGGCTCGGACCGTGGCACGAAGTGCTGTACGGCAACGACATCGGCGACCCGGTGGTGGCAGCGAATGGGCTGAATGGAGTGCTTGACCGGCTCAGGACCGGGTAATCCCGAGGTGACAGCAACGCACGTCAGGAGGAGAAATGCCCTGGGTTCGCCGGCACCGCCGTAGCGCTCCGTACAGCTGGTTCCGCACCACCACGGTCCGCAGCCACTACCGCAGGCCGTCCGGTGGGTTCCTGATCCCGATCGTGGTCGCCATCGCGGTCATCTTGCTGCTCATCGCTCTGTTCTGAGGGTAATGTCGAAGGCATGGGACAGTTGGGTGAATTGTTCCCGGGACCCAAGGTCCGCCGCGAGGCGACGGACGCCGGTACCGGTGAGGACTACGAGGAGACCGGTCCGCTCGACCTGACCGCGGGCGCGGTCCGGTTGAGGCCGCGGCCGAAGCCCGCCGCGGAGCCGGTTGCGGAGTCCGACGGCGCGGAGTGATCACCGGTACTACCCTTGGCCGGTGCTCGCCGCCGTGCTGTTCCTCATCCCCGCTGTTTTCTTCGTTTATGGGATGGTTCGTGACCGCCGCAGGCTGAGCAACGCCATCTGGCTCGGCATCGCCCTGGTGATGCTGTTGCTGTTGCTCGCGGAGGCCGGTCAGGACAACCCGGTGCTGAGCCTGCCGCTGGTGCTGGCGTTCATGCTGGCCGTGGTCGGCCTGCTGCTGCTCCCGCTGGCGTTGCTGGCCAACGGCCTGGTGATGGTCCGCCGCGAGGGCAGATCGCTGGGCAACCTGTTGTCTTTGCTCGCCGGTCTGGCGTTGTTCGGCGAGATGGTCTACTTCGCATGGGGTATCAGCCAGCCCAACGACTGGGTCCGCGGCAGCGCGATCGGCCTGTTCCTGGTGTCGGCCTACATCGCGTTCTTGTTCGTGAGCCTGTTGCTGTACTCGGTGGTCTACGGCCGTACCGGGCGCCGCCACGGGTTCGACGGCATCGTCGTGCTCGGCGCCGGGCTGGTCGGCTCACGCGTGCCGCCGCTGCTGGCGTCGCGGCTCGACCGCGCATTGCGGCTGTACAAGCGGGATCTCGCCGCGGGACGGTCGCCCGTGATCGTCGTGTCGGGCGGGCAAGGTGCCGACGAGGACGTCTCCGAGGCGTTCGCGATGCGGCAGTACCTGCTGGAACGCGAGGTGCCGGACGACGACGTGGTGCTGGAGGACCAGGCGACCACGACCGAGGAGAACCTCCGCTACAGCAAGAAGTTGCTGGCCGAACGCGGTCTCAACGGCCGGGTCGTCGCCGTCACGAACAACTACCACGTGTTCCGCACCGCCGTGCTGTCGCGCAAGCAGGGGCTGCGGTTGCAGGTCATCGGCGCGCCGACGGCCTGGTACTTCGTGCCGAGCGCGTTCCTGCGGGAGTTCGTGGCGCTGCTGGTCCGCAACCCCGTGGTGCACGGGCTGGCGTGCGCACTGCTGATGGCGGGCGGGCTGGCGTTGACCCAGCTCAACTAGTCGCGGTGGGGAAGAGCCAGGACGGCCGGCCCCACTTCGCGATGAACGACTGAGCGTCCACTTCGGTCTGTGCGACCAGCGTCGGGTCCTCGTACGTGGAAACGTTGCTGTACAGATGTTCTACGGTGACGCCGCCGACCCGGACCGTGCCGCCCGCCGCCTGCGCCTGCCACTCCAGGTCGTCGTCGCCGTACCACCAGCGGAACCGTTCGTCCGCGCGCAGGTTCGCCTGGCCGTCGACCACGAACGCGTATCCGGTCATCCGGTCGACCTTCAGCACCGGGCCCTGCTCGGTGTTGTGCCAGTCGGCGTTGTCACCGGACCGGTCCGGGTAGGCGATCGCGGCACCGTAGCGGTCCAGCGCGCCGACCATCACGGCCAGGAAACCCGGTGGCAGCACCAGATCGTCGTTCAGCACGGCCACCGCGTACTTCTCGCCGGCGGCCTGCTCGTGCGCCCAGTTCAGGCCGATGTTCCACAACCGGCTGATGTTCGGCGGCTGTTCCTCGTCGCGGACGATCTGCGCGGCGACGTCGGCCACGGGCGGAGTGCTCGCGTTGTCGATCACCAGGACCCGCTCGGGTGGGAGATCGAGGCTCCTGATGGTCTGCCGCAGCTCGGCCGGGCGGTCGTGGGTGGGGATGACCGCGAACGTGAGCCTCATGGTCGCCATGATGGCACGGGGCCGGATCGCGCCGGCCCCGTGCTTGATCACAGCGCTTTGATCACATGGTCCGCAGGAGGTCCTTCATCTCGGTGATCTCCTGCTGCTGACCGTCCACGACGGCCTGCGCGAGCTTCTTGGCGTTGGCGTCCTTGCCCTGCTCGAGCTCGGTCTTGGCCATCTCGACGGCACCTTCGTGGTGCTTGATCATCATGTCCAGCCACTGACGGTCGAACTCAGGCCCGCTGGAGCTCTCCAGCTTCGCCATGTCTTCGCCGCTCATCATCCCGGCCATGTCGTGGCCTTCGTGGTTCTGCTTCGTGGTCGCACCCCACTGCTTGAGCCACTCGTTCATCTGAGTGATCTCGGGGTCCTGCGCCTTCTCGACGCGCTCCGCGAGGCCGCGGACCTTTTCGTTGGTGCTGCGGGACGGCACGAGCTTCGCCATCTCCAGCGCCTGCTCGTGGTGCGGGACCATGTTCTGCGCGAACGTGACGTCCGCAGTCAAATCAGGTGCGGCCGTGTTCGGGGAGCTGCTGCAGGCGCTCAAAACGAGCATGCCGACGACAGCCCCGATGAGGGACTTCTTCAAGGGTCGCTTCTCTCTGCGTTTGTGGACAGTGCTGAGTGGACTGAAGAACTCAGTTCCGCAGCACGCAGAGAGTCGTGAGGAGCGGTCTTCCGCCCGGTGGCGGGCGTTGCGGTGTGCTCAGCGGCGTTTCGCTCGGGTGCGCCGCGAGCCGGGGGAGTGCTGTCCGGACCAGGAACCAGGCCGTGACCGCGATGGCGGCCGCGACCAGCACCGCGAGGCACATGTGCAGCAGGTCGTGCTCGTGCGGCTGCTCAGGTTCCTGCTGGTGGGTGACCGTGTGCTCGGCGTGCGGAGTTTCCGCGGCTGCGACATGGTGCATCCCGACGACAGCGAAGACGAGCGCGCACAGGAACACCCACTGGGTGAGCCGGCGCTTCGTCATGTGGCACACCCTACCCGGAGCGTGGCTTGATACGGGTACCCCCTAGGGGTATTGTCGGCACGAACCTGAAGGAGGACGAGATGGACCACGCTCCCGCCAGTCTGACCCGGCAGGCGATCTCCGCGACGCTGCACTGCCTCACCGGCTGTGCGATCGGCGAGGTGCTCGGCATGGTCATCGGCACGGCGCTGGGCTGGGGAAACCTCGCCACGATCGTGCTGGCCGTGGTGCTCGCGTTCGTGTTCGGCTACTCGCTGACCATCCGCCCGGTGCTGAGGTCCGGCCTCGCGTTCAAGGCGGCCCTGGGCGTGGCGCTGGCGGCGGACACGGTCTCGATCGCGGTGATGGAGGTCGTCGACAACGCGGTGATGCTGCTCGTGCCCGGCGCGATGGACGCGGGCCTCGCGAACTGGCTGTTCTGGGCGGCGCTGACGTTCTCGCTGGCCGTCGCGTTCGTGGTGACAGTGCCGGTCAACCGCTGGATGATTGGGCGCGGCAAGGGCCACGCGGTCGTCCACCAGCACCACCACTGACCCCGAACGGCCGGGACGCGCACGTCCCGGCCGTTCCGCTCAGCTCGCGGGGCTGAACCACATGGTCCAGTTCTTCTCCCAGGTCTCGCCGCCGTCGTAGGAGAACGACTGCTCCCAGACCGGCTCCGTGCCCGGCGTCCAGTCGAACCGCACCTTCACCTCGTGCCCGCCGACCACGTCGTCGCCGAGGAACACGCCGTGCCCGTCGGTGAACCGGCCCTCCAGCGGCGGGTCGAGGTGGCCGGGAGCGCGGGTGGAGGCCCACCAGATCCGCCAGACGTCCGCGGCCGGGTCGTACTGGCGCAGCGTCATGCCCTCCCAGCCGTCGGCGAAGAAGCTGTCGATGATCGCCGCACCGCCCAGCAGTGGCCTGGCCTCGGCCGATGCCTCGAACTCGGTCCACTCGGTGCCGCGCCCGATGATGTCGTCGATCTTGCGGTTGGCCACTCGCCACTGTCCGTGCAGGAAATCGAAGTCGCTCGCGCTCATGCCGGTGACGCTAGATCGGTATCCCTGACAAACGTTGTCAGTGATCAAAACATTGACGCAAAGGTCTGGACCATTTTACCGTTCCGGGCAGTGGCCGCCGCCCTAGCCAGGAGGTCCTTCCCTTGCGACTGCTCGCCAGAGTGGTCCCGGTGCTAGCACTGCTAGCCGGGACCGTGATAGCTGTGACCAACGCGCCCATCGCAGCCGCAGCCCACGAGGACTGCCGGCCGGACGGGCTGTACAAGACGCCGGGCGTGGACGTGCCCTACTGCACCGTCTACGACACCTCCGGCCGCGAGAACATGGGGTCCGACAAGTCCCGCCGCGTGATCGGGTACTTCACCAGCTGGCGGACCGGCAAGAACAACCAGCCGGCCTACCTCGCCAAGGACATCCCCTGGAACAAGGTCACGCACCTCAACTACGCGTTCGCGCACATCGACGCGCAGAACAAGATCTCGGTCGGTGCGAACGACGCCGGCAACTCGTCGATCGGCATGGAGTGGCCGGGCGTCCCGGGCGCCGAGATGGACCCGTCGCTGCCCTACAAGGGGCACTTCAACCAGCTCACGAAGTTCAAGAAGCAGAACCCGAACGTCAAGACGCTGATCTCCGTCGGCGGCTGGGCGGAGACCGGTGGCTTCTTCAACGCCGACGGCTCGCGCAACGCGTCCGGCGGCTTCTACAAGCTCGGGCAGAACCAGGCCGCGATCGACACGTTCGCTGACAGCGTCGTCGGTTTCCTGCGCCAGTACGGCTTCAACGGCGCGGACATCGACTACGAGTACGCGACGTCGAACAACCACGCGGGCAACCCCGACGACTTCTGGATCTCCAACGCCAACCGCGGCACCCTGTGGGCCGGCTACCAGGCGATCATGAAGACGCTGCGGGAGAAGCTCGACCGCGCCGGTGCCGCCGACGGCAAGCACTACCTGCTCACCGCCGCCGTGCCCGCCTCCGGCTGGCTGCTGCGCGGCCAGGAGGCGTACCAGGTCGTCAAGTACCTCGACTACCTCAACGTCATGAGCTACGACCTGCACGGTTCGTGGAACCACTTCGTCGGCCCGAACGCCGCGCTCTACGACGACGGCAAGGACGGCGAGCTCTCCGCCGGTGGCGTGTACACGGCACCGCAGTACGAGGGCATGGGCTACCTCAACACCGACTGGGCGTACCACTACTACCGCGGCGCAATGCAGGCCGGACGCATCAACATCGGTGTGCCGTTCTACTCGCGCGGCTGGCAGGGCGTCACCGGTGGCACGAACGGGTTGTGGGGCAAGGCGGCGCTGCCGAACCAGTCACAATGCCCGCCCGGCACCGGTTCCGCGGTCGGCTCGACCACTCCGTGCGGCAACGGCGCGGCCGGCGTCGACAACATCTGGCACGACGTCACGGCTGGTGGCGCCGAGGTTCCATCCGGCGTGAACCCGTTGTGGCACACCAAGAACCTGGAGTCCAAGATCACCGGCTCGTACTCCTCGCAGTACGGCCTCGACCCGGTCAACGACCCGACGGACCGCCTGACCGGCACGTACACGCCGTACTACGACTCGACGCTGAAGTCGCCGTGGCTGTGGAACAACGACAAGAAGGTGTTCCTCTCCACCGAGACCGAGCAGTCGATCGCGGAGAAGGCGAAGTACGTCAAGGACAAGGGCCTCGGCGGCATCATGATCTGGGAGCTCGCCGGCGACTACAGGTACGACTCCACCAAGAAGGAGTACTTCATCGGCGACACGCTGCTGTCGACCATCAACACCGGCCTGAACGGCGCCGCTCCCTACGGTGCTTTGAAGGCTTCGTCCCAGCAGACCCAGTCGCTCGCGGTCGACGTGGACGTCTACGGCTTCGCGTTGGGCGACAACAACTACCCGATCACGCCGAAGATCAAGTTCACCAACCGTTCCGCCGTCACCGTTCCCGGCGGCACGAAGATCGCGTTCGACTACGGCACCAGCGCGCCCGGTGCCATGGCCGACCAGTCCGGGTTCGGGCTGAAGATCGTGTCGAAGGGACACAGCGGGCCGAACGTCGGTGGCCTCAAGGGCGACTTCCAGAAGGCGGAGCTCACGCTGCCGTCGTGGCAGTCGCTGGCTCCCGGCGCCTCGATCGAGCTGACCGTCAGCTACCAGCTGCCGATCTCGACGCCGTCGAACTTCGTGTTCACGTTCGGCGGTCAGTCGTACGCCATCTCGGCCGACCACCCGCGGATCGGCGGCGGCAACCCGCCGACGTCGTCGTCCACCACGACCACCACCACGACGACGACCACCTCGAACCCGCCGACCTGCGCGCTGCCCGCGTGGGAGAACGGCAAGATCTACAACGGTGGCAACGAGGTGTCGCACAAGGGTCGCAAGTGGAGGGCCCAGTGGTGGACGCAGAGCGAGGAGCCCGGCACCACGGGTGAGTGGGGCGTCTGGCGCGACCAGGGCGCCTGCTAGTTCTAGCTGGTTCTACATGTCAGGAATCTGTCAGGCGCGGGGCTTAGGCTGTTCATCGTGACCGCCCAAGACCCGCGCCTGCAGGAGCTCGTCCTGCTCCGCAAGGTCCGCGACCGCATCGACCGCGAGTACCGCGAACCGCTCGACGTCGCGGCGCTGGCCCGCGGCGTGCACCTGTCCGCGGGCCATCTGAGCCGCGCCTTCCGCGCCGCGTTCGGCGAGTCGCCCTACAGCTACCTGATGACCCGCCGCATCGAACGGGCCATGACCCTGCTGCGGCGCGGCGACATGTCCGTCACCGACGTCTGCTTCGAGGTCGGCTGCACCTCGCTCGGCACCTTCAGCACGAGGTTCTCCGAGCTGGTCGGCATGTCACCCAGCCAGTACAAGAAGGTCGCCGCGACCGACGGCCAGGGCATCCCGAACTGCCTGGCCAAGGCCGTCATGCGTCCGATCAGGAATCGAGAAGCGGCGGCCGGTTCGCCCGATTAGGTTGACCACCATGTCAGTCATCATCGCCGCGGCGTTCCTGCCGGCAGACGACCCCGAGAAGTCCCTCGGCTTCTTCCGCGACGCGCTCGGCTTCGAGGTCCGCCAGGACGTCGGCCAGGGCACCATGCGCTGGATCACCGTGGGCCCGCCCGACCAGCCGCAGACCGGCATCGTGCTGCACCCGCCCGCTGCCGACCCCGGCGTGAGCGAGGAGGAGCGCCGCACCATCGCCGTGCTCATGGCGAAGGGCGTCTACACGGCCATCTCGCTCGGCTCGAAGGACCTGCAGGGCACGTTCGACCGCGCGCAGGCGTGGGTCGGGGAGTCCGGTGCGGGTGAGGTGCTGCAGGAGCCGGAGGACCAGCCGTGGGGAGTGCGGGACTGCGCGTTCCGCGACCCGGCGGGCAACCTGGTGCGCATCAACCAGCTGTGACCGTGGTGCCCGGCGCCGCCGGGCACCACACTCCGTGGCTAGCGGGCGCGCGTGCCCTTGAGCTTCACCAGCTCCGATTCGTGGAGGCCCTCCACGACCTTCAACGTGCCGGCCACTGAAGCGTCCGGCTTGGTCATGTACGACTGTGTCGCGGACGGTCGCCCCACCAAGGAGAACCGCAGCTCGCCGCTGATGCCCTTGGTGCTCAGGCCGTTGGTGTCGTGGAACGCCCGCAGGATGCCGTCGCGCGTGAGGTCCTTCTTGCCGCACGCCTTCTCCATCACCGCGACGAACGCCATCGCGACCGTGTAACCGTGCACGGTGTTGATCGTTCCCGGCTCGCCCGGCCAGCGCTGCTGGTAGCCGGCCCGCAGGTCCTTGATGCCTTCGGCGTCGCCGCTCCACGGTGCGAGAGGCGTCGGGATGAGCACCTGCTTGGCGAACACCGGCGCCACCGGTGACTGCATGATCGCCGCGTCGTAGCTGACCGCGCTGACCAGGATCGGCGCGGTCCACCCGAGCTGGGCGGCGATGCCCACCGCGGCGGCGGCCTGCGGTGGGGTCAGGCTGATCACCAGTACCTTGGCGTTGGCCGCCTTCAGCGCGGTGATCTGCTCGGTGAGGTTCGCCGTAGTCTCGGAGACGGCCTGCTCCGCCACCTTCAGGCCCCAGGAGCTCGCGGCGAAGCGGCTGCCTTCCAGGGCGTCGTCGCCGAAGCTGCCGCGCAGGTGAACGTGGCCGATCGTGTCGCCTGCGGCCAGGACACCCTTGCGCTTGTAGTAGTCGAGACCGTTGATGATGTCGAGGTCGTAGGTGGTGCCGACGATCATCATGTGCGGGTTGCCGAGCAGGTCCGAAGCCCACGAGGCGGGCACCGTGAGCGCCCGCGTCTGCATCAGGTCCGGCGCGATGGCGGAGGTCATCGGCTGGCCGAGCACGTCGATGAAGCCGAGCACCTGCGGTTCCAGCTCGAAATAGCCGTCGAGCGCCTTCTGGACGTCGTAGGCGTGGTCCTTCTGCTTCAGCTCAATCCGCCGTCCGCACACGCCGCCGCGTTTGTTGACATCGTCGAGAAAAAGTTCATATCCGCGAATGCGGTAAACCGACGACCCTTTGAACGGTCCTGTCATGTCTGTCAAAACGCCGAGCGAGATCGCATCGGCCGTGACGCCTGGACCGGTCCGTACGGTGGGATTCATCTGGTCATTCCCTGCGCAGCCGGTGAGTGCCGTCAGCAGCAGGGCGGTGCACAACAACAGGTGACGAATGGGCATTCGGGGGCCTTGTCGCAGAGGGCTGGGCGCGGCGTAGCGCGAAGTATTGGGTAACAGGTCCTCGCGCGTCCAATTTTGTGGTCCGAAACACCCCTGAGGGTGAATAGCTTCGATTACCGATGGAAAAGGCTCTCCGGGTACCGTGATCGGGTGGAAGAGCCCGTGTGGAACGAGTGGCGGCGGCCCGGCCCGACGCCCGCGCAACGGCGGCGCGACATCGGCATCGCCGTGCTGGTGCTGTTGTGCGCGGTCGAGGTCACCACCCTGGTCAACAGCATGGGCGCCTACGTCTTCAGCGATCCGCCCGATCTGCCCGCGCAGCTCGGCTGGATGCTCGCGCTGTCCGTGCCCCTGGTCGTGCGCCGCCGCTATCCGCTGGCGGTCATGCTCGTGGTGTCGGCGCTGTTCATCGCCGCGCAGTGGTTCAAGGCCGGCGACACGCTGGTGCCGTCCGCGATCCTGTTCCTCGCGATCTTCACCGTCGGCGCGTGGGAGCAGAACCGCGTCGTGGCGCGTTGGTCCCGCATCGGCGTCATCGTCGCGATGTTCCTGTGGCTCGGGTTCAGCCTCGTGCGCGCTCTGCTCGGCCCCAGGGGCGAGTTCAAGGATGCCGCTGGACCGATGGATCCGGTGCTCGCGTCCGTCCTCTACGGACTCGAGTTCAACCTCTTCTTCTTCCTGTTCGCCTATGTGGTGGGCGAGATGGCGTGGTCGGCGGCCCGGCGGCAGGCACAGCTCGAGTTGCAGGCCGAGGAGCTGCAACGCTCGCAGGAGCAGAACACCCGCGGCGCCATCGCGGCCGAACGCATGCGCATCGCCCGCGACCTGCACGACGTGGTGGCGCACCACGTGTCGGTGATGGGTATCCAGGCCGGTGCCGCGCGCCGGGTGCTGGACTCCGATCCCGCGATGGCGCGCGACGCGTTGCAGACCGTCGAACAGACCGCCCGGACCGCGATCAACGAACTGCGCGGCCTGCTCGGTGTGCTGCGGGCCGACTCCCAGGAGGAACTCCGGGCGGCGCCTGGCCTCGACGACCTGCCGGAGCTGTTCGACCACGCCCGCGCTGCGGGGCTGGACGTGTCGCACGGCGTGTACGGAGACCCTCGAGACGTGCCGTCCAGAGTGGCGTTGTCGGCGTATCGGGTCGTGCAGGAAGCACTCACGAACGTGGTCAAACACGCCGATGCGCAACATGTCGACGTCCGGATGCGTTTCCTGGACAGCGCTTTGGAATTGGAGATCTCCGACGACGGCCGTGGCCGCGGCACGCCCGGTGCCGGCTTCGGACTCGTGGGCATGCGCGAACGCGTGGCGGTGCACGGCGGTTCGCTGGAAGCAGGACCACGGCGAGACGCGGGCTATCTGGTCCGTGCATCTCTGCCGACAGAGGAGAAGGTGTGAGTCTGCGAGTTGTGCTGGCCGACGACCAGGACCTGGTCCGCGCTGGCTTTCGCGTCATCCTCGGCACCGAGCCCGGCATCGAGGTGGTCGGAGAGGCGGGTGACGGCGCTCAAGCCGTCGAACTCGTGGCGTCACTGCGGCCGGACGTCGTGCTGATGGACGTCCAGATGCCGCGCATGGACGGCCTCCAAGCCACCCGCCAGATCCTGTCCGCCGGTCACGGCACCCGAGTGGTCATCCTGACGACGTTCGACCGCGAGGACTACCTGTTCGAGGCACTGCAAGCGGGTGCGAGCGGGTTCCTGCTGAAGAACGCCTCGCCGGAGGACCTCGTCGAGTCCGTGCGGGTGGTGGCGCGCGGCGACGCGTTGCTGTCGCCCGAGGTCACGCGGCGGGTGATCGCACGGTTCAGCACCGCCCGCGAACGCACCAGGCCGCCTTCGCTGACCGACCGCGAGTTCGAGGTGCTGGTCGAACTGGCCAAGGGCGCGTCCAACGCGGAGATCGCCGCCGCGCTGTTCCTGGGCGAGACAACGGTGAAGACGCACGTCTCGCGGGTGCTGGCGAAGCTCGGGTTGCGCGATCGCACGCACGCCGTGGTGTTCGCCTACGAGCAGGGGATCGTCACACCGGGAGGCTGAGCTGGACCACCTCCCGGGCTCGCTGTCCGGATCAGGCGGCACGTGCGTCACTGCGGGTCAGAGGTAGATGGCCAGGGCCACGGTGGCGACCCAGGCCAGGCCGAGGGACTGCAGAACGTGGTCGGAGCGGGCCAGATCGTCCGGGGCGCCTGCCTTTCCGCTGTCGACGTCCACGGCGTAGCGCAGGACGGCGATGACGAACGGGATCATGGACAGCGCCGCCCACGGGCTGCCGGTGCGCTGGCCCAGTTCGAACGCCCACAGGCCGTAGGTCATGTTCATGACCGCGGCCGAGGTGGCCCAGACGAACCGCAGGTAGGTCTCGGAGTACTTGGTCAGCGAGTGGCGGATCGCGGCACCGGTGGCGTGGAAGAGCTTGATCTCCGCGTACCGCTTGCCCGCCACGATGAACAGCGACCCGAAGGCGGTCACGAGCAGGAACCACTGGCTGGGGGCGATGTCCGCGCCCAGCCCGCCCGCGATGCTGCGGAGCAGGAATCCCGAGGCGACCACGCAGAGTTCGAGCACCGGCTGGTGTTTCAGGCCGAAGCAGTAGGCGAGCTGGACCGTCAGGTAGACGGCCATGAGCACGACGAGTTTCCAGCCCGCCACCGCGCCGATCGTCAGTGACGCGGCCATCAGCACGCCGGCCGTGCCGAAGGCGAGCGGGACGGGCACGATGCCCGCCGCGATCGGCCGGTTTCGCTTCTTCGGGTGGGCGCGGTCGGCTTCCGCGTCCTTCGCGTCGTTGACCAGGTACACGGCCGAGGCGGCGCAGCAGAACGCCACGAACGCCAGCCCTGCCGAGCGCAGCACGGCCGTTTCCGCGATCCTGCTCGACGCGAAGGGCGCGGCCAGCACGAGAACGTTCTTCACCCACTGGTGCGGGCGGGCGGTCCTGATCAGTCCACGAACGACGGACGGCCTGGTCTCTGTCGCCACGGTCATCGACGACCCCACACGATGCGGCGCACACCGCGTGCCACCACGGCACCCAGCACGGCGCCGGCCAGCACGTCGGTCGGGTAGTGCACGCCCAGCACCAGCCTGCTGATCACCATGGGCGGCACCAGGATCGGCACCAGCGGCTGGTTGGTGAGCGCACCGTAGGCGACCGCGGCGGTCGTGGTGGAGGTCGCGTGTGACGACGGGAAGCTCAGCTTGCTCGGAGTGCCCGCGAGCACCATGACGCCCGCGTGGTGCGGGCGTCTGCGGCGCACCACGCGTTTCACCACGATGGATGTTGCGTGCGCGGCCACCACGGAGGTGGTCGCGACTGTCCATTCCGGACGGCGGCGGTGGTCGACGAGCCAGCCCGCGACGCCCAGCAACAGCCAGCCGGCGCTGTGCTCGCCGAAGAACGACAGCATGCGGGCCGCACGTACCACCGGCTTCTTCGCGAGCGCCGACTGCACGGCGATCAATGCCGCGGCTTCACGATCGCTCATCGGATGCCTTCCCAACCCATGCGGGTCTGGGTGTCGTGGGTGAGGGTGTACTGACCGGTCTCGTGGAGCGGCTTGGTCTGGTACACCTGGATCGGGAACGCGCCGGGGAAGTCCCGCATTCGCACTGGCAACGCGGTGACCTCCTGTGTGGCGAGGACGTCGCCGAACAACGCGCCGCGCACGGGTTGCCAGGTCGCGTCGGTCAGGCCGAGCCACTGCGTGTTGCCGTACTGCACCGCGTAGGAGATCGGTTCGATCACGCCGTTCTGGACCCGTGGCTGGCGTTGGCAGGGGAACAGGAACGCGAACTGCCATGCGACACCGACGGCTGCCTCGCGGGGCAGGAACTCCCGCAGCGGCTGGTACTTCTGCGCGGCGGGCGGGGTGAACTCGCCCTCGCCGGTGAGCCGTACCTGCGTCGCGCCCGCCGGTGCCGGCGGCAGCACGAGGGTGCGGCGCAGCGGGCTGTCCACGCCGTCGGTGAGCTTGCCGGTGCCGAGCACCTCCGCGTTCGACGTCGCGTACTCGTAGGTGACGGGCGTGGGTTTGCCGGTGACGACGGTCGCGAGCTGGTCGGTCTGGATCGCGAACCACTTGTCCGGCAACGGGACCAGCGGTCGTGGTGTCGCCACCTCGATCGCGTCCGCCGCGGCGCAGCGGGCGGCGAGCGGGTCCTGGACGCTCGCCGCCCACGGCGACCACGTGTCCAGCGTGCGCGCGGTCGCGACCGCGAAGCCGCCCACCAGATACGTGATGGTGGCCGCGAAGAACATCACGACCACGACCGGTATCGCGATGACCGGGGCGTAAGAACCCTTGCCGCGCCGGTACAGGACGAATGCCACGATGGCGATCAGCAGCAACCACCAGTAGGGCTTGTCGAACTTGAGCACCGACACGTGCGGCGGGACGCCCGCGGACGGCAGGCCCAGGTGCCACGAGTATGGCCACAGGTTGGCGCCGTGACCGGCCAGGCCGAGCATCGCGACGACGCTCACGACGCCGCCGAGCAGCACCGGTACCGGCACGCGGCGGTCGTTGGTCAGCTCACGGATCAACGGCACCGAGGACAGCAGCATCAGCGCGAGGAACACCGAGCCGATCCCGGCGAGGCTGCCGAAGTGGTGCGTCCACTTGCTGGGGGTGAACCACAGCAGGAAGAACGCGAACAGCGTCGACCAGCCCGCGAGCGCGAGCCGTGGCGGTACGTCGATGCGGCGTGCTCGTGCGGCCGTGACCAGCACGACGAACCAGACGAGCAGGACGACGCACACCAGCACCGGTGCTCGCTTGGCGTAGTTCGCCATGGCGTCGCCCTGGTTGAGCAGGAACATCCAGCGGGCGAACTCGGTGTACCAGGTGTCGGAGCCGGCCATCTTCTTGAAGATCTCCTGTGCGTACAGGAAATCCCGCAGAGTTCCGTCGCTGAACGCCATGATCATCGCGACCGCGGCGGGGGAGACCACCGCGAGTGTTCTCGCCACGATCGTGCGCCAGCCCGCGTCCTTCGTCAGGAGCTTCCACGCGAACGGCAGGCCGGCCAGCAGCGGCGCGAGGGTGGTGAAACCGGTGGGGTGCGCGAAGAACCCGATGGCCGCGATGCCGACGGCCGCGCCCAGCAACGCCAGTCGTTGCCGTTCGACCGCGACCGTCACCGCGAGCAGGGCGAGCATGCCGCACATCGTCACGACGCCCTCGGGTCGCACGCCCATGTCCAGCGGCAGCCACCACACCAGGAACGCCGCGCCCAGGACGATTCCGCTGAACCTGCCGGTGAACTTCCCCGTCACGTAATGACGTGCGGCGAACCACGTCACGAGCCCGAACAGCAGTGCCGGTATGCGCAGAACCACCGGGGCGAAGCCGAACACCTGCCATTTGGCCAGGAAGTAGTAGAACCAGGAGAACGGTGTGAAGCCCTGGTTGAGGATCTGGTAGTAGTTGCCGACATAGCCCTCGAACGGCACGTTCTTGGCCATCGCGCTGTAGTAGCCGTCGTCGTCGGACATCGGCGCCAGGAACAGCCAGAGCAACATGATCGCGGGGACGACCAGGTCGATCGGGCTCAGCCGCAACCGGAATCGGCCCGGCTCGCGCCGCACCCGCCGGTCCAGCAGGACGAGACAGGTGAACGCGGTCGCCGCGGCCAGTGCGAGCAGCACCATCAGCGCGATCTTGAGCGGTGCGGGGCTGGTGCTGAACTGGTCGTCCACCTGAATCCGCACGGACAGGTCGGGACTGCTCAGGCTGGTGATCGAGGTCGCCAGCACGTGCACGTCCGGCATGGTCGCGGATCGACCGATCTCCGTGCCGTCCCGCAGGATGCTCAGCCCGCCGCGGTCGCCGCGGATCTGGTACGTGCAGTCGCCCGCGGGCACCGGCTCGTCCAGGGTGGTGACGCCGCTGATCAGCAGACGACCGTTCTCGGCCTGGACGACGAGACCGCGTTGTCCGGCTGCCGCGGGATCGATCGTCGCGAACACCGTGCCACCACTGGCCTGTGCGGCCCTGATGGCCCCGCAACCGAAGCGCGCGTCCATCTCGAATGGACGGTAGGCGCTCAGCGCGAGCATCGTGGAACGCGGCGCGGACGCGTTCGCCGGCCAGGTGACGGCCGGGTCGTTGATCGTCACGGGCGCGAGCGGCATCAGCGCCGACAACAGCACGGTGAGCGCACCGGACACGACCGCGACAGCCAGCAGCCGTCTCTTCCTCGGCACGGGCGCAGCGGTGGTGGAGGGCGCTTCAGGCGTCTCGGGGGCGAGCGGAATCGTTTCTGTCGTCACGCGCCGTTGTCCTAGGGGGGTTCGGATGGGGCGAGGCGTCAGAAGCTAGCCACCGCCCGTTACGCGGAGAGACGGAGCGGGCCACGCTTTGCTACATCTGCGTTGCCATGCCCCGGATTCGTGTTACGGATGGGAAAACCGCCATGTCGAGGCCGATATCGTCCGCACATGGTTCGTGCGCTCAGCTTCGTCGGGGTGTGCGTCGTCCTGTCCGGACTGCTGGTCAACACCTATCTCGCGGTTGTAGCACGCAACGTCTCACCCGCGGAGTACAGCGACTTCGGCGCGTTCTGGTCGATCGCGCTGCTCGTCGGGTTCGGTGCTTTCCTTCCGGTGGAACAGGAACTGGCGCGCCTGGGTCCTCGCGCGCTGCGTTCGGCCGCGGTCGTCGCGCTCGGCATGGCAGCCGTCGAGTGCGCGTTCGCCGTCTTCGTGTCACCTGCCGTCGCGGTGCTCTGCTTCCTGTCCGCGGGACAGTTCCTGGTGCGGGGCGCGCTGATCGGCAGCGGCAAGCTGGCCTGGCACGGCGGCCTGCTGGTGGTCGACACCGCCCTGCGCGTGGTGTTCGCGCTGCTCGCCGGGTGGTTGGGGGCCACGACGAGCGCGCAGTTCGAGTGGACACTCGTGGCGGCGGTCGCGGTGGCGCACCTGCCGGTGCTGGCCGCCATCTGGTGGCAGGAAGACAACGTGGTACCCGTGCGCGACATCGCGCGCGCGATCTCACCGTTGCTGGTCGGGTCTGTTTGTGCGCAGCTGCTGCTCAACGGCATCCCGGTGCTGGTGACCGCGATCGCCGCGCCGGACGAACGCGCCAAGGCCGGCGTGTTCCTCGCCGCTTTCCTGCTCGCCAGGGTCCCGCTCTTCGTCGCGGTTCCGTTGCAGACAGCACTGCTGCCGGTGATGACAGGACAGCCGATGCGCAAGGTCGTGACGCGCCTGGCCGTCGTGCTCGCACTCGTGGGCGCCGCAGGGGTTGCCCTCGCGTTCACGATCGGCCCGTGGCTGGTGCGGCTCGTGTTCGGGCCCGCCTACGTCGTGTCCTCAGTGGACATCGCGCTGATCGCACTCGGCGTCGTGGCCCATCTCGGGTTGATCGTGACCACCCAGGCCCTGGTGGCGGGCGCTCTGCACAAGCGGGTGGCGTGGAGCTGGCTCATTGGTGTCGCGGCGGCGGCGGTGACGTTCGCGCTCATCCCGGACCTGTTGCTGCGCGCGGAGATCGCGTTCCTCACCGGATCACTCGTCGGCTGGCTCGCCGGAGTCCGCCTGCTCATTTCCCCACGACAGGAGAGCGAACTGTGCTCGACGACCTCGTCATCGCCCTGACCTACTACACGCCGTACGTGTCGGGCCTGACCAACTTCGCGCGGGACGTCGCGGAGGGGCTCGCCGAGCGCGGGAAACGCGTCCGCGTGGTCACCACCCGGCACGACCCGTCGCTGCCGCACGAGGAGACGATCAACGGTGTGCGGGTGAGCCGCGCGCCGGTGCTCGCCCGGTTCGGCAAGGGCGTGATCAGCCCGGCGTTCGCCACGATGGTGCGTGAAGCCTCCGCGAACGCCCGCGTGCTCAACCTCCACCTGCCCATGCTCGAGGCCGGCCCGGTGGCGGCACTCGCGAAGTGCCCGGTCGTCGTGACCTACCACTGCGACGTCAGCCTGCCGCCCGGCCTGGTGAACACGCTGCAGGGCAGGGTGATCGACGCGTCCAGCCGGCTGGCGATGCGCCGCGCCGCCGCCGTGGCGGTGACCAGCGAGGACTACGCGCGCGAGAGCAGGCTGTGGCCGTCGATCCGCCCGCACATGGCCGCCGTGCCGCCACCCTGCCGCCCGGTCCCCGAGGGCACACCGAAATTTCGCGACGGCGACGGCCTGCACGTCGGGTTCCTGGGCCGGATCGTGGAGGAGAAGGGCGTAGAACACCTGGTAGACGGCTTCCGCGCACTGGACGACCCGTCCGCGCGGCTGCTGATCGGCGGCGACTTCGGCAACGTGGCGGGCGGCAGTGTCATCGCCCGCGTGCGGGAGCACGTCGACGGCGACCCGCGGATCAAGCTGCTCGGGTTCGTCCCCGACGAGGACCTCGGCGACTTCTACGCCTCGCTGGACGTGTTCGCGCTGCCCTCGGTGAACGCCTTCGAGGCGTTCGGCATCGTGCAGGTCGTCGCCATGCTCGCGGGAGTCCCGGTGCTGGCGAGCGACCTGCCCGGCGTGCGCATTCCGGTGCGGGAAACCGGTTTCGGGCTCATCGTTCCCCCTGGCGACGCGGCCGCCATCACCGCTGGGCTGCGGTCGCTGCGTGATGAGCCGCCGGTCTCGGATGGCACGGCGGCGGCGAAGTTCAGCGTTCCGGCCGTGCTCGACGCGTTCGAGGCGCTCTTCGAGAAACACGCTTTGCCCGCGGGGTGATCGAGCACCACCGGACGGCAAACCGAGACATACTGTCCCGGCTCCACATCGCCGTGAGAGGTGGCTCAGGTGACGACGAACCAGCGCGTCCGCCGCAGTGGCTTGGCCCCGGTCGTCCAGGCGCGGTTGGCGCTGTGGACGTTCGTCATCGTGAACTTGGCGATCATCGAGTTCCTGTTCCTGACCGCGGGCAAGGGCAAGAACGAGGTCCTCACCGTCGCCAAGTTCTTCGGCCTGCACGCCGCGCTGATCATGATGTGTCAGCTGCTGCTGGTGGCCAGGCTGCCGTGGCTGGACCGCCGCATCGGCATGGACCGCCTCACGGTGTGGCATCGGTGGGTGGGCTTCACGCTGCTGTGGACGGTGCTCACGCACGCGACGATCGTCGTCCTCGGGTACGCGACGCTGGACAACGCGTCGATGGGGAAGACGTTCCTCGCGCTGGCGGGCGTCCCCGCCTCGCTGCTGGGCATGCTCGCGGCCACCACCATCGTCGTGATCGGGGTCGTCTCGACTCGGGCTGTCCGGCGGCGTCTGCAGTACGAGACCTGGCACGGCCTGCACCTGTTGCTGTACGTGGCGCTGGGGCTGGCGTTCGTGCACCAGTTGATTGAGACCACGACGTTCAAGTCCTCGGTGTTCGCGATGGTCTACTGGTGGGCGCTGTGGCTGTTGGCCTTCGGTTCGTTGATCGTCGGAAGGATCGTGCGACCGCTGATCCTCAACTCCCGCCACCAGTTCCGGGTCGCGGCGGTGGTGCCGGAGTCGCCGAGCGCGGTGTCGGTGTACGTGACCGGCCGCAACCTCGACCGGCTGCCCGCCATGGCCGGGCAGTTCTGCATCTGGCGGTTCCCCGGACACCGCCACTGGTGGCTGGCGAACCCGTTCTCGCTGTCCGCCGCGCCCGACGGACGCACGCTGCGGCTCACCGCCAAGGCCGTCGGCAAGGGCAGCGCGGGCCTGCGCGACCTGCAGGTCGGGTCGCGCGTGTTCGTGGAGGGGCCGTACGGGGCGTTCACCTCGCTGCACCGGACTCGGCCGGGCGTGCTGCTGATCGCGGGCGGGGTGGGGGTCACGCCCATTCGCTCGCTGCTGCAGGAGCACACGCCCGGCGACTTCGTCGTGCTCTACCGGGTGCGCGACGAGCGCGATGCCGTGCTGCTGAACGAGCTGCGGCAACTCGTGGAGGCCCGCCGTGGGCGACTGCACCTGCTGACCGGCAGGACCGGTCAGGGAGCCCGGCCGTTCGAACCGGGAGCGTTGCACCAGCTGGTACCGGACGTCGTGCACCGCGACGTGTACGTCTGCGGTCCGCCCGCGATGACCGCGGCCGTGCTGAGCGGTCTGCGCAGCCTGAACGTGCCGAATGCACAGGTGCACGCCGAGAAGTTCGGCCTGGCCTGACGTACGCAATCTGACGTACGCGAGATCAGAGTGTGAGCGGATGATGCGGGCGCTCGTGGTCGCGAGAGTAAGACGCGACACCACGAGAGAAGGAGTGCACCGCGATGACTACCACCCGCAAGCTCAGCGGCCGCGCCCGCAAGGCCGTGCTGCTCGTGCACGTCCTGTCGGCGGCGGCGTGGCTCGGCATCGACCTCGCGCTGGGGATCCTCGTCGTGGTCGCACTGTCCACAACGGACGTCAGCACGGCCGGCGTCGCGATCCAGGCGATCGACATGTTCGCGATCTGGCCGATGTTCGGCGCCAGCGTCGTCTGCATGATCTCCGGCGTGGTGCTCGGTGTGACCAGCAAGTACGGGCTCGTGAAGTACTGGTGGGTGGCGATCAAGCTGTTCATGAACGTCGGCATGTCGCTGCTGATCGCGTTCTCGCTGCGGCCGGGCGTGGCCGAGGCGGCGCGGATCGGTGAGCGGATGCTGGCGGGCGACCCGACCGCGGTCATCCCGTCCGGGATCATGCACCCGGTCGTGGTCGCGCCGACGTTGCTGCTGTTCGCCTACATCCTGTCCGTCTTCAAGCCGTGGGGCCGGATCCGCAAGTCAGCGCAGCCAGTCAAGCGTCAGCGCCGCGACCTCGTCGGGGCGGTCTAGCTGCAGGAAGTGCCCGGCGCCCGCCACGATCTCGACCCGCGAACCAGGGGCGAGAGCCGTGGCGGCGTCGGCGTACTTGTCCGGCGTGATGCAGCCGTCCTCGGCACCCGCGAGCACCAGCATGGGGATCTTCGCCGGCTTCTCGGAGATCTTCGCCAGGTCAGCGAGCTCGGGATCGTGCAGTGACCTGTCGAAGTTCGCCCGGTACAGCTTCAAAGCGTTGGCCCGCAACGCGGGATCCGCGTACATGTCCCGGACGTAGTCGGGCACCTCCAGGCCGGGCGACCAGGTGCGCCACATGTAGCTGATCAACGTGTCGTTCAGCAGCCCCTCGGCCACATCGGGCACCTGGAACATGAACAGGTAGAAGAACCGCTGCTGCTGCGCCGGATCGTCGAAGATCGTCCGCAGTGCGGCAGGCGGTGGCACGGACATCGTGATGACCCGCCGAACCCGCTCCGGCCACACCGCCGCCAGCCGCCCTGCCATCCCGGCTCCGATGTCGTGCCCGATCACGTCCAGGGGCTCGTTCGACAGCGCCGCGTTGACGGCCGCGGCATCGGCGGCCAGCGTGAGCCCGTCGCCGAACGGCAGCTGCTCGAACGTCGACGGGTGGTGCCCGCGCAGGAACGGCAGGACCACCCTGCGGCCCGCCGCGATGAGGCGTTCGGCGAGCGGCCCGAACGACGTCGGGTGGTCGGGAAAGCCGTGCCAGCACACGACGATCGGTCCGTGACCCGCGGCCAGCGCCGGGAAGTCCAGCCGCTCGGTGCGGATGACGATCTCGTCGAAGTCCATCAGAAGTCCACCCGCATCACGAAACGTCGTTTGGTGGGGTGCGTGACCTGCACGAACCCCGCCTCCTCGAACACCTGCCGCGCACCGACGTGCATCTCGCCCCACGTGACGTTCTGGCCCGGCGCGGCGATCATCGGATACGCCTCGACCGCGCGAGCCCCGTTCTTGCGCGCGTGCCCGACGGTCGCCGCCGCCAGCTCGTAGGTGAGACCCTGCTTGCGGAACCCCTTGCGCACCACGAAACACGTCACGGCCCACACGCCGTCGTCGTCCTTGTCCTCGGCACGCCCCTTCCACGGAATGGGCATGCTGAGCAACTTCGCGTAGTCGCACCGGGGTTCGACCGCGACCCACCCGGCGGGCCGGTCGTCCACATAGGCCACCAGCCCGCTGCCTCGCGCCGACTGCTCCTCGTGTGCCGCAACACGTTCGTCGAGCGTCGAGTCGCGCCAGATCCAGCCCTTGACCTTGTACCGCTGGCAGTGGCACTTGCCCGGCTCGGACCCGTCGAAGATCGCCTCGACGTCCTCCCACGGCACCTCGTCCGACGGAACGATGCGGATCACGAAGACCAGACTAGAGGTCCTGGGTGAGGTTCACCGGGTTTCCGTCCGGATCGAAGATGTGCGCGACGCGTTGTCCCCACGGCATGTCGTTCGACGGACCCTGGACGCGTCCGCCCGCGGGTTCGACCAGCGGCAGCAACGAGTCGACGTCATCCACTCCGATGCTCAACGTGATCCGCGGCGGCACCGAGACGTCGGCCGGCTCGGCGACGAGCCCGAGCTCGGCGTCGCCGATCTTCAGCGTCTTGTAGAACACCTTCCCCTGCTCCGGATACCGGAACACCTCGACCGCGCCGAGAACCTGCTCGTAGAACGCCTGCACCGGCGGCAGGTTCGGGGTCACGATGATGGGCTGGATCGCCATGGACTCCTCCTAGTCGTCCACAGAGGTACGGGACGGCCGCCGGGAACTCATCGGTGCGCCGAAAATCGGCAGCAACTCGTCCACGTTCAGGAACGTCGTGCTGCCGGTGACCAGTCCGCCGCGCACATCGATGAACACCAGCCCGAACGGCTGCTCCATCCCAGGCCGCATCTGCCAGTAAGCAGGCGAGGCGTTGGCACGAACCGGCACCAGCCACGCGCCGTCGCACGCCGCGTTCGGATCGCTCAACGCCACCGAGATCGGCCCACGACCCCGCAGCCACCAGCTGAACGGCGGCATCGACATCGTCGCGTCCTCGTGCAGCAGCGCCACCAGCGTCCGCACATCGTGCCGTTCGAACGCCTCGCAATACCGGCTGAGCAGCGACTTCTGCACCGGATCGGCCGGGTTCAACGGCTCTCCGGGATCGACCGTCTGCAACGTCGCCCGCGCCCGCTGCAAGGCGGAGTTGCCCGAGGCGACCGAGATGTCCAGCAGTGTGGCGACCTCGGAGGCCTTCCACGCCAGCACATCGCGCAGGATCAGCACGGCGCGTTGACGAGGTGGCAGGTGCTGGAGGGCGGCCACGAACGCCAGCCGCACGGTCTCCCGGCGGATCGCCTGGTCCTCGGGCAGGACCTTGGCGTCGGGCACGGGCTGCACGAAGACGCGTTCGGGCAGGGGCGCGCCGATCTCCCCGCCGGCCGGTCCCAGGTCAATGGCCACGGCCCGGCGCTGGGCGGATCGCAGCATGTCGATGCAGATGTTGGTGGCGATGCGGTAGAGCCAGGTCCGCAGCGAAGCGCGCGACGAGTCGAAGCTGTCGTACGCCTTCCACGCGCGCACGAGGGTCTCCTGCACGGCGTCCTCGGCCTCGAAACCGGAGCCGAGCATGCGGTAGCAGTAGCCGTTCAGCTCGATCCGGAACGGCTCCAGCGTCTCGATCACGCAGAAGACCCTACGCGGACCGATGAGTTTTCGCGGGCTGGTCCGTACGTACGGACATGACCGAAGACATCTTGCGAGCAGTGGCGGCGGAACGGCGTGACCAGGCAGAACTCCTCGCCGGGCTCACCGAGGAGCAGTGGCACGCGCCGAGCCTGTGTGCGGGCTGGCGCGTGAAAGAGGTGATCGCGCACACGACCCTGCCGTACCGCAGCTCGACCGCACGCGTGCTCAAGGAGATGCTGAAGTCGGCGGGCAGGTTCAACCACGCCTCCGACCGCATGGCCAGGAAGGATGCCGCGGCACTGTCCACGAATGACCTGGTCAGAACGCTGCGGGACAACGCCGAACACCCGTGGACGCCACCTGGGGGCGGCCCGGCGGGTGCGCTGTCGCACGACGTCATCCACGGCCTCGACATCACCGTCGCGCTCGGTGTGGACCGCAAGGTGCCCTTGGAACGCCTCCAACACGTGCTCGAAGGCGTGACGCCACGACACGTCAAGTACTTCGGCGCGGACCTCGACCGCAAACGGCTCGAGGCCACCGACCTGGACTGGACGTTCGGCGAGGGCACGCCGGTCCGGGGGCTGGCGCAGGATCTGCTGCTGGTGGTCTGCGGACGCACCCTCCCGGCGGGAAGGCTCAGCTGACCTCGTCCCGCACGCGCGCCGTCGCCTCGGTCGTGGCCACCAGGAACCGGGCCACGACCTGACGATCCGCGTCGCTCATCTCGTCCCAGGCCGAGGAGAACTCACGGGCCAGCGGCTGGAAGAACGTCGAGGCCAGCGCCGTCGCCGCGGAGAGCACCCGGAGCTCGACGCGGCGGCGGTCGTCCGGATCGCGCTCGCGCACGACGTGACCGGCCTTCGTGAGCCGGTCCAGCACCGACGTGGTGGCCGACGCGCTCAGGTTCAGCGCCTTCGCGAGCGATCCGGGGGTCATGGGGGAGCGGGCCGTCATGATCAGGTTCAGGGCTGTCATGTCGGTCGGGTGCAGCTCGTGAGCAGCGCTGAAGATCTCCAGAAACCGGTTCGACTCCATCACCAGAGCGCGCACCAGCATGCTCAGGTCGTAGTCACTTGCCTCGCTCACGCCGCCAGCTTACAGTTCGGCCATCGAATCATTCGACGATCGAAGGAATGTCTGATGCGAGTCCTGGCCGGGGTCCTGCTCGTGGTGTGGCTGGCCCTGGGCGGCTTCACCGGGCCGTACGCCGGCAAGCTCTCGGAGGTCGCGGAGAACGACAGCAGCGCCTTCCTGCCGAACTCAGCCGAGTCCACCCAGGTCGCTGAGCTGCAGAAGAAGTTCCAGCGCGCCAACGCGATCCCGGCGATCATCGTCGTCGAACGGCCCGGCGGGCTGACCGAGGACGACAGGAAGTTCCTCGCCGAGCGCGGCAAGGGCTTCCAGGCGTCACCGGTGATCCCCGCGCCGAACGACGCCGAGGCCGCCCAGCTCGTCGTCCTGCTCGACCCGGCGAAGGAGGTCCGCGACTCGGTCGTGGAGCTCCGCGACGGCGCCAAGAACGCCCCGGCAGGCCTGAAAGTGCTGGTCACGGGACCGGCCGCACAGGTGGCGGACCTGGTGAAGGCGTTCGGCGGGATCGACGGGCTGCTGCTGATCGTCGCGGGTGCGGTGGTCGCGTTGATCCTGCTCGTCGTCTACCGAAGTCCGTTGCTGCCGCTCGTCGTGCTGGTGTCGGCGGTGTTCGCGCTCGGGCTCGCCAGCTTCGTCGTGTACCTGCTGGCCAAGAACGACGTGCTCGCGTTGAACGGCCAAAGCCAGGGCATCCTCTCGATCCTCGTCTTCGGCGCCGCGACGGACTACGCGTTGCTGCTCGTGTCGAGATTCCGCGAAGAACTGCGTGACACCCAGGACAAGTACACGGCCATCCGCACTGCCTGGCGCGGCACGATCGAACCCATCGCGGCCTCCGCCGGCACGGTCATCCTCGGCGTGCTGTGCCTGCTGTTCAGCGACCTCGACTCGAACAAGGGCCTCGGACCTGTTGCCGCCATTGGCATCGGCGCCGCGCTGCTCACCACGATGACGTTCCTGCCGGCCACCCTGGCGCTGGTCGGGCGCGCCGCGTTCTGGCCGTTCGCGCCGAAGCTCGGCTCGCCGCACCCGGAGACCAGCGGCCTGTGGGGCCGGGTGGCAGGTCTGGTGCGCAACAAGCCCCGCGCGATCTGGATCGTCACGACGCTCGTGCTGCTCGTCGGTGCCGCGTTCCTGCCGCAGCTGAAAGCGTCCGGCACCGCGCAGTCCGACGTGTTCCTGACCGAGGTCGAGTCCGTTGCGGGACAGGAGGTCCTGTCGAAGCACTTCCCCGGCGGAACCGGGTCGCCGACGGTCATCATCGCCGCGGAGAGCAAGACGGCGGAGGTGCTGCAGAAGTCAAAGGTGGACGGTGTCGCCGACGTCCGGCCGTCCGGTACGGCCGATGGCCTGGTCCGCATCGAGGCCACGCTGAAGGACGCGCCGGACTCGGACGCGGCGGTCGAGACCGTGCAACGGATTCGCGCGGCGGTGCACGGGATCGACGAGGCGAAGGTCGGCGGGCAGACGGCGACGTTGCTCGACACCAGGACGACGTCCGAGCACGACCGGTTGCTGATCATCCCGATCGTGCTGGTGGTGATCTTCCTGGTGCTGGCGCTGTTGCTGAGGTCGTTGCTGGCACCGGTGTTGCTGATCGGGACCGTGGTGTTGTCGTTCGCGGCCACCATGGGTGTGTCGGCGCTGGTGTTCAACCACGTCTTCGACTTCCCCGGCGCGGACCCGGTGGTGCCGCTGTTCGGGTTCGTCTTCCTGGTGGCGCTGGGCATCGACTACAACATCTTCCTGATGACCCGCGTCCGCGAGGAGACCCAGCGCCTGGGCACGGTCGAGGGCACGTTGAGAGGCCTCAGCCTGACCGGCGGCGTGATCACCTCCGCCGGTGTGGTGCTGGCGGCGACGTTCGCCGCGCTGGCCGTCCTGCCGATCCTGTTCCTCACCCAGATCGCGTTCATCGTGGCGTTCGGTGTCCTGCTGGACACTTTGCTGGTGCGGTCGTTGCTCGTGCCGGCGTTGTCGGTGGACATCGGTGGCCGAATCTGGTGGCCGTCGAAGCTGAGGTGAGTCAGGATCTCGGGCATGACCTTCACGGCACGTCAGCTGAACCGCGCCACGCTCCAGCGGCAGATGCTGCTGGAGCGCGAACCGGTCGACCTGCTGACCGCCGTCGACAAGGTCGTCGCGATCCAGGCGCAGGAACCCGCGTCGCCGTACATCGCGCTGTGGAACAGGATGTGGCGCTTCGACCCGGCGGATCTGGACGAGGCGTTCCGGAGCGGCGTGATCCGCAAGGCCACGCTCATGCGGATCACGCTGCACGCCGTGACGGTCGCCGACCACGAGGTGTTCCACCACGCGATGCTGCCCGCGCTGCGGGCCTCCCGGCTCAACGACAAGCGGTTCCGGGCCATGGGCCTGACCGTCGAGCGGGCCGACGAGGTGCTCGCGCACATGCTGGAGTTCGCCGCGGAGCCGAGAACCAAGCCCGAGCTGGAGGCGCTGCTGCACTCGCACGTCGGTGACGTGGGGGAGCCGGGCATCTGGTGGGCGCTCGCCTCCTACGCGCCGCTCGTGCGGGTGCCGACCGGCGGACCGTGGGCCTACGGGCCGAAGCTGTCGTTCCAGACGACGGTGATCGAGCCGCGCGAACGGATGGCGGCGCTGGCCGAGATGCTCCGCCGCTACCTCACCGGGTTCGGGCCCGCGACCGTCCTCGACATGAACCAGTTCACGATGCTGCCCCGCACCGTGATCCGGGAAGCGCTGGAGCTGCTGGACCTGGTGCGTGACGGCGACTACTTCGACGTTCCGAATCGGACGGTCCCGGACGAGGACACCCCGGCGCCGCCGCGGCTGATGGCCATGTGGGACAGCACGTTGCTCGCCTACGCCGACCGCAGCCGAATCATTCCTCATGACTATCGCAAGCTCATCATCCGCAACAACGGCGACACACTGCCGACACTTCTCGTTGACGGTTATGTGGCAGGAGTCTGGCGCACGATCGAGGACGGCGGCGTCGAGGCGACCGCCTTCCACGCCCTGAGCGAGGACCAGTGGTCGGGCATCGCCGAAGAGGCCGCAGCGCTGCGAAAGCTCCTTGACGAGCGGGAACAGCACATCTACCGGCGCTACGCCCGGTGGTGGAGCGGCCTTCCGGTCCACGACGTTCGTATTGTGTGAAAACGTCAAGATCTACAAAGGACGCTTCCTCAGTCACTATTCCTTCACCCTGCAGTGGAGGAAAGTTCAATGTTCCAAACGAAAAAGCGCGCTCCTTCGGCCCTTGCGGCCGGCCTGCTCGCGGCGGGTGCGCTCACCCTGATCGGCGGTTCTCCTGCCACCGCCGTCAACACCGCCGCAGAGTGCGTCGACACGCACGCCGACGCGCACTCGGCGGCCCGCGGCAAGCCCGGCAGCACGGGCCACGACCGCAACGAGGTATCCAGCGCCCAAGCCGAGCAGATGAACGCCGACCTGCGCCAGAAGGTGATGGAGGCCAACCAGCGCGGCGGAGTCGCCGCACTGGCAGCCGGTGGCACGATCAATGTGGTCTTCCACATCGTGAGTGCCAGCAACGGCACGGGGGCGATCGACAACGCCACCATCACCAAGCAGATGAAGGTTCTCAACGACGGTTTCGCCGGCGCGGAGTCGAGTGCCGCAGCGAAGACCGGCTTCAAGTTCGTGCTGCAGGACACCAAGCGCTACACGAACGACGCGTGGTTCAAGCTGGAGGAGACCGGCTCCGAACGGGCGATGAAGACCCAGACCCGGGCCGGCACGGCCGCGACGCTCAACATTTGGTCCGCCGACATCGAGGGCTTCGGGTTCGCGACCTTCCCGGCCTGGTACGCGGGCGACAAGAAGATGGACGGCGTTGTGATCGACTACGCCACCGTCCCCGGCGGCTCCGAGGTGAACTTCAACCTCGGCAAGACCGTCACGCACGAGGTCGGCCACTGGATGGGCCTCTGGCACACGTTCCAGGACGGCTGCAAGGCGAAGAACGACGAGGTCGCGGACACCCCGGCCCAGTCAGGCCCCAGCTCGGGCTGCCCGACCGGCCGCGACTCGTGTTCGCTGGTGGGCCTGGACCCGATCCACAACTACATGGACTATTCCTTCGATTCTTGTTACAACCAGTTCACCCCTGGTCAGAACACCCGCATGCAGAGCGCCTGGACGGCGTACCGCAGCGGCAAGTGACCTAGCGTGACGAAGGGGCGTCGCTGTCGAGCGGCGCCCCTTTCGCTTGTGCGGAAAGCAGAAGGAACCGCAGACCGTCCTTTGAGGCCTCGTCCTGTGCGGTGTAGGCGATCAACAGCTGGTCGGGGTGAGTGTCCACGGTGAACTGCTGGACGTCGAGCGTCAGCTTGCCCGCCGCCGGGTGGTGGTAGGTCTTCACGAGTTGGCGCGGGCCGCGGACCTGGTGCGCCGCCCACCACGTGCGGAAGTCCGCGTCCCGCACGCTCAGCTCCCCGACGAGTGCCGAGAGCGTCTGGTCGTGCGGTGTCCGGCCGGCCTCCATCCGCAGCACCGCAACGCATTCGCGGGCCGAGCGTTCCCAGTCGCCGTAGAGGGCGCGGAACGCCGGATCGAGGAACGTCAACCGGATGAGGTTGCGTTCCCTCGCTGGAAGTTCCGCGAAGTCCGTCAGCAGTGCCGCGGCGCCGCGGTTCCACGCCAGGACGTCCATGCGGCGGTGCAACACCATCGCGGGGATGTCCGGCATGCCGTCCAGCAGCTGCTGCAGCCGCGGCGCCACCTCTGGTGCGGCCTGCTGCCTGGCTGGGGCGACATCGGCGACGGTGAAGAGGTAGTCGCGTTCGTCCGGTGCCAGTTGGAGTGCGTCGGCGAGTGCTTCGAGGACGGTGCGCGAGACGCGGGTGGAGCGGCCCTGTTCCAGCCGGACGACGTAGTCGACGCTCACGTGCGCGAGCTGGGCCAGTTCCTCGCGGCGCAGTCCTGGCACGCGGCGGGACCTGCCGTCGTCCGGGAAGCCCGCCTGGTGCGGGTCCAGTGCGGCGCGGCGGGTGCGGAGGAACTCGCCCAGTTCGGTCATGCCTCCAGTGTCCGCGATGGTCCGCACGCGTGCCTGGTACTGGCTTGCATAGGCAGGACCCTCCCTGGTTGTGCCGGGTTCGTGGGACGAGCGTGGTGGACATGGAAAACGTGACTTTCCCCAGCAACGGAATCGAGATCGCCGGCCACCTCTACCGCCCGGAGGGTGAGCCCCGCGGCGCCATCGTCGTCGGTCACCCCGGTACGGGTGTGAAGGAGCAGACGGCCGGGGCGTACGCACGTGAGCTGGCGGACCGGGGCTTTCTGGCGCTGGCGTTCGACGCCGCCTACCAGGGCGAGAGCGGTGGCTTGCCGCGTGGCCTGGAGGACCCGTTCCAGCGGGTCGAGGACATCCGGGCGGCGGTGACGTTCCTCGGTGGCGACGGGGTCGGGGTGCTCGGCATCTGCGCGTCCGGCGGGTACGGTGTGGCCGCGGCCGGGACCGATCACCGGATCAAGGCGATCGCCACGGTCAGTCTCGCCGACATCGCCCGCCAGTTCCGGTTCGGTGCCGACGGCACGCAGGATCCGGCTGTACTGCAGGGCTTGCTGGACCAGGTTCAGGACGGCAGCTTCACGCTCTTCCCCGAGACGGCGGAACAGGCCCGCGCCGGTGGGCTGCATTCGTTCGAGGGCTGGGAGTACTACTGCACGCCGCGCGGTGAGCACACGAGATCGGCGAAGACCGTGACGTGGAGCAGCGTGGGGCGGATCGCCGCGTTCGACGCGTTCCGCGCGGTCGACCTGATCGCGCCGCGGCCGTTGCTGCTGGTGGCCGGGAGCGAGGCGGTCACATCGTGGATGAGCGTCGAGGCGTTCCAGAAGGCGGGTGGCCCCAAGGAGTTCCACTGGGTCGAGGGGGCCACGCACGTCGACCTGTACGACAAGTTCGTGCCCCAGGTCGCCGAGCGGGTGAGCGAGTTCTTCGGCAAGAACCTCTAGACCTCAGCGGCCACCGAACGGGCGTGGTCCAGTTCGCGTTGATAGCGGCCGGGGTTGGCGGCGGAGAGTTCCTCGTTCAGGGTGAGGGCCTCGGTGATCGCGGCCTCGGCCTCGGCGCGTTCGGCCCGCAGCAGGCGGATCCGCGCGTGGTCGGTGAGCGCGTCGGCCAGCAGGTAGGCGTACTCGTGCGGGTCGTCGGCGTGCCATTCGCGGTACTCGGCGACGGCTTGCAGCGAGGCTTCCAGTGCGGCGTCGTGCTGTCCCGAGTGGGCCGCGGCCAGGGCGAACGTGTTGCGCGCCATGGCTTTGCCGTCCGGCGTCTGGTACAGGCCGATGCTCTTGGCGGCAGCCTCCGCGGCCTCCCCGTAGGCACGACGGGAGATCAGCAGGCTGGCCCGGTTGTTCCACGCCCGCGCAAGCTCCTTGCGGCCGAGCTCACGATCCGCGTGCCGGGTCGCCAGGGCGATGGCCTCGTCGCTGGCCGCGAGCGACTCGTCGAGCCGGCCGGTGTCGTGCAGACGGCTGCCGAGACTGACCAGCGCGAGCGCGAGCCGCAGTTCCATCTTCATGGCCAGCGCCCGGTGTTCAGCCTCCGCGGCGAGCTGCCGGTAGCGGTCGGCGGACTCCTGGGCCGCCCGCACCGCCTCCTCGTCGAGTCCCAGGTCCCGCAGCCGGTTGCCGTGGTTGTGCAGCGCCGCGGCGAGATGGCTCCGGTACTCCCACTCGTTCTCGCTGTCCGCGCGCTGCCTGATCACGTCCACGGCCTCGGCGGCGGACGCGCGTGCCTGCTCGAACCGGCCGAGGCGGAGCTGGATGAGGCTCAGCTCGTCGAGAACGGTGTAGCACCGCACGGTCGAGTCCTGTGCGCGCTGCCTCCAGAACGCCGCGGCCTCGGCGGCGCACTCCACCGCCTGCTCGTGTTCGCCGATCGTCACGAGCCGCTGGGCGTGCTCCGACAGGGCGTTCGCGAGGCTGTAGCCCTCCCGCAGTCCGTACTCGACCGGTCCCTGCCCGCGCAGCTCGGCGACCGCCTCACCGGCGTTGCGGGCGGACTCGACGTGCCTGCCCAGCTTTCCCAGCAGGTCGGTGATCCAGTACCTGGCCGTGTTCGCGATCGAGGTGCTCTGCTTGCCCGGCACGGCCAGCCGCAGGGCGAGCGGCAGCTCCTCCTGGGCGACCGGCAGCGCCTCCTCGTACCGCTCCTGCCGGATCAGATTGTCGCGCAACGAGGTCAGCACCTTACGAAGCTTCTCGGCGTCGCCTGCCTCCCGCCGGAACTCCAGCACCTCGAGGTGCGTGCGCAGGGCGAAGTCGTCCCACCCGCACTCCTCGAACAACTCCGCCAGCTCGACCAGAGCCTCCGCCAACGCGTCCGGCCCCGGCCAGTTCTCGCGAGGCGTGCGCCGCAACTCCTCCACGACCGGCCAGGTGTACCCCAGCATCTTCAAGGGGTCCGGATAGCCGCTCCTGGCCGGGCGGTGCCACGTCTCCTCGCGGCGCACTGGCTCGATCACCAGCGAGTAGATATCACGCGGTGCGCACCTCGGGAGCCGTCTTCGTCACTTCCGCTTCCGATGTAACGGAAGCAAGCCGCTCGCTCATCGTGCCGCCCTCGGGAATCCCGGCAGGAGAGGGGATCTTGCCCAGCAGGTACCCGGCGTGACTCACCCCGAGCAACACCAGGAACGCGTCCGAGAAGGCCGGCAGCCCGGCGATGCCCGCGGGGTTGTCGACGGCCCTGAGCGCCGCGACCGCCTGTGCGACGTAGAGCAGCACCAACAGCACTGTGATGACGAAGTTCTGGAACTTCGTCAGATCGATGGACCGGCCTGCCGACGCGCCCTCCTCGACGGTCAGCATCTCCCACAGCCTGCCGCGTTCCTGGCCTCGGGGGTAGGCCGCCACGGAGTCCGGCCGGCTGGTGCTCTTCGCGACCTTGACGGCCGCCGACACGACCCCGGACCCGACCGCGATCCCGAGCAGCCACAGCACCTGGGTCGGGATCTGGAACCCGGCCACGTCGACCTGCCCGGCCGCGAACCGCCCGAACGCCATGCCGCTGATCAGCGACAACAGCACGACCGTCCACACCATGATCTGGAAGCGGGACAGGCTGTACCGGCCGCGCGCGTCCCGCAGGACGTTCTGCGCACTCAGACGGCTGGGGATCACCACCGCGAGCAGCACGATGACGAGAGCGGACACGATCCAAGCCCAGAACGTGGTCGCCATGGGGGCCTCCTCGTTACACCGTTCGGACGCTGTGGCTGATACGTCGTCGGGAGGCCACCAGGCGTTATCACGCGGGGTAACGATTAGGGGGTCGGTCTACCAGTGGCAGGCGGTGTCCGGCTCGCAGCACGGCGCCAGGAACCGGCAGCTCGGGCAGATCCACTTGGAACCGTTGCCGTACGGGCGCAGGTCGTCGGACTCGCACTGCGGGCACTGGGGGAGTTGGACGGTCTTCTTGGCCGGCTGCTCGGTCACGCGCGACAACCTACTTCAGTTGTGGTCGATCACGAGGCTGGCGCGCGCGGCCGGATCGCATCGGGCGAAGTACAGCCGCTGGCCCTCGACGTAGCGGCGGTTGCGGGGATCGTCCGGATCGGACGGACTGCCGTCGCGCCCGGCCATGCGCGCCACGGAGACCGCGAAGTCCACCGCCAGGAACACCGAGAAGTCCCAGTGGTCCACCAGTTCGTCCCGGTGCAGGAAGATCCCGTCGACCAGCAGGATCGCGGACGGCGGCGCGACCTCGGCCGGCGCGTCCACGTAGGCGTCCGTCTCCAGGTCGTGGCTCGCCCGCCGGAACGGTTGCCCGTGAGCGAAGGGCACGAGCAGGTGCCCGGCGAATCGTTCGCAGTCGAAGCTGTCGAGGAAGAAGCCCTCCGGCGACGTTCGTCCGCGCTGCCAGCGGATCTCCTGCGGGTGGTGGAAGTCGTCGACGGACGCGCGGACCACCACGCGACCCCGTGAGCGCAGCACCGAAGCCAGGTCGTCGCAGAACGTCGTCTTGCCCGCGCCGTCGACCCCGTCCACCGCGACGAGCCCCTCGGCGGGCAGCAGGCCGGCGACTTCGTTCAACAGTTCGGTTCGCGTCACGAGATCGACGATTTCACACATCGTGACCGCGATACGCCCTGTCGGATGAGACCCAGGTCTCCCCGGCCTCAAGAACGCGTAAAAGCCGGACCCAACCCCGTAAGGACGTTGTTAGGCACCCCCTGATCAGGCATTTCCTGATGCACGCTCCCAGCGTCATAGGAAAGAACCTTGTCGTTGAAGGGAGCGGCGTCATGGCCGACCTGGCCTACGCGTTGCTGCTGATCGGGAGTTTCGTCGTGCTGGGCCTGACGGTGCGTGGACTGGAGAAGTTGTGAGCACGGGACTTGTCGCGAACGCCGTCGCCGGCGTGATCGCGCTCGGGCTGATCGTCTACCTGTTCGTCGCACTCATCAGGCCGGAGAAGTTCTGATGTCACCTCTCGTGGCCGGCCTCCTGCAGGTCGGCATCCTCGTCGCGGCCCTGGCGGTCGCGTATCGGCCCCTCGGCGACTACATGGCGCGCGTCTTCGAGAACAAGAGCCACTCGAAGCTCGAACGGGCGATCTACCGGTTCGCGCGGATCGACCCGGACGCCGAGCAGAAGTGGAGCACGTACGCGTACGGCGTGCTGGGCTTCTCGTTCGTCGGCATCGTGTTCCTGTACGTCGTCCAACGCGCGCAGACGCTCTTACCGTTCGACTTCGGGCGCGGCAACGTCGAGCCCGGTATGGCGTTCAACACGGCGATCAGCTTCGTGACCAACACGAACTGGCAGTCGTACGTGCCGGAAGCCGTCATGGGGCACACGGTCCAGATGATCGGCCTGACCGTGCAGAACTTCGTGTCGGCGGCCGTGGGTCTCGCCGTGGCGGTAGCCCTGATCCGGGGGTTCGTCCGGAGTCAGACCGACCGGCTCGGCAACTTCTGGGTCGACCTCACCAGGGGCACGATCCGGATCCTGCTGCCGCTGGCGTTCATCGCGGCGATCGTGCTGATCGCGTTCGGCGTCACGATGAGCCTCAAGTCCGGTGTGGACGTTGACGGCCAGACGGTGGCCAACGCGCCGGTTGCCGGCCAGGAGGCCATCAAGGAGCTCGGCACCAACGGTGGCGGCATCCTCAACGCCAACTCGGCGCACCCGTTCGAGAACCCGAACGAGTGGTCCAACCTGATCGAGATCTTCCTGATCCTGGTCATCCCGGTGGCGCTCACCCGCACGTTCGGCCGGCTGGTCGGGCAGACCAGGCAGGGTTACGTGTTGCTCGGTGTCATGGGCGTCATCTGGACCGCGATGCTCACGGTCATCTGGGGCGCGGAGGCCGGCGGGCTCAGGCCGTTGGAGGGCAAGGAACTCCGGTTCGGCATCCCCGGCAGCGCGATCTTCGCGGACGCCACCACCGGCACGTCGACCGGCGCGGTCAACTCGCTGCACGACAGCTACACCGGCCTTGGGGGCGGCGGCGCGTTGCTGAACATGCTGTTCGGCGAGATGACGCCGGGCGGTGTCGGCACCGGCCTGTACAGCATTCTGGTGATGGCGATCATCGCGATGTTCCTGGCAGGTCTGATGGTCGGCCGCACGCCGGAGTACCTCGGCAAGAAGCTGGGACGCAAGGAGGTCACGGCCGCGGCGGTCTCGATCCTCGCGATGCCGACGGTGTTGCTGATCGGGGCGGGCATCGCGGCGATCCTGCCGAGCACCCAGGGAGCCCTCAACAACCCTGGCGCGCACGGGCTTTCGGAGGTCCTTTACGCCTACGCGTCGGCGTCGAACAACAACGGGTCGGCTTTCGCCGGTATCACGGTGACGAACGACTGGTTCCAGTCGTCGCTGGGGCTGTGCATGCTGTTCGGCCGGTTCATCCCGATCATCGCGGTGCTGGCGCTCGCCGGATCCCTTGCGGCGCAGAAGAAGGTGCCGGTCACGGCGGGCACGCTGCCCACCACCGGGCCGCTCTTCGCGACGCTGCTCACCGGCTCGATCGTGCTCGTCGCCGCGCTGACGTTCGTTCCCGCTCTCGCTCTTGGTCCCATCGCGGAGGCACTGCAGTGACCACCAAACCCGGTCTCACGGCCGCAATTCCCGAGGCCTTGAGGAAGCTGCACCCGCGCCACCAGCTGCGCAGCCCGGTCATGTTCGTCGTCTGGGTCGGTTCGCTGCTGGTCACCGTGTTCGCCGCGACCGACCCGAGCGTGTTCACCATCGCCGTCGCGGCATGGCTGTGGTTCACCGTGCTGTTCGCCAACCTCGCCGAGGCCGTCGCGGAAGGCCGCGGCAAGGCGCAGGCCGACTCACTGCGCAAGACCAAGAAGGACGCGGTCGCCAGGCTGGTGAACGGCGACGTCGTGGCCGGCACCGAGCTCAAGATCGGTGATCTGGTCGTGGTCGAGGCCGGCGAGGTCATCCCCGGTGACGGTGACGTCGTCGAGGGCATCGCGACCGTCGACGAGTCGGCGATCACCGGCGAGTCCGCGCCCGTCATCCGCGAGTCCGGTGGTGACCGGTGCTCCGTCACCGGTGGCACGACCGTGCTGTCCGACCGGATCATCGTCAAGATCACGACCAGGCCTGGCGAGTCCTTCGTGGACCGGATGATCGCACTCGTCGAAGGCGCCGAGAGGCAGAAGACGCCGAACGAGATCGCACTGACGATCCTGCTGTCCACGTTGACGATCATCTTCCTGCTCGCGGTGGTGGCGCTGCAGCCGTTCGCGATCTACTCGGGCGGCGAGCAGTCGGTGGTCGTGCTGACCGCGCTGCTGGTCTGCCTGATCCCAACCACGATCGGCGCGCTGCTGTCCGCGATCGGCATCGCGGGCATGGACCGGCTGGTGCAGCGCAACGTGCTCGCCACCTCCGGCAAGGCGGTCGAGGCCGCTGGCGACGTCGACACGTTACTGCTGGACAAGACCGGCACGATCACCTGGGGCAACCGGCGCGCGACCGAGTTCATCCCGGTCGGTCCGACGTCCGGGGAGACGCTCGTGGCGGCCGCCCGGCTGGCCAGCCTGGCCGATGACACCCCGGAAGGCCGCAGCATCCTGGAGCTCGCGGGCGGGCAGCCCGCGACCGAGCACGAGAAGACCGGCGAGTTCGTGCCGTTCACCGCGCAGACCAGGATGAGCGGCATCGACCTGGGCGACCGGATCATCCGCAAGGGCGCCGCGTCCGCGTTCGAGCTGACCGGCACGGCCCGCGAGATCGTGGACGAGATCAGCGCGCAGGGCGGTACGCCGCTCGTCGTCGCGGAGAACGACCAGGTGCTCGGCATCATCAGGCTGAGCGACGTGGTGAAGCCCGGCATGAAGGAACGCTTCGCCGAGCTGCGCGCGATGGGCATCCGCACGGTCATGGTCACCGGCGACAACCCGTTGACCGCCAAGGCCATCGCCGAGGAGGCGGGCGTCGACGACTTCCTCGCCGAGGCCAAGCCCGAGGACAAGATGGCCCTGATCCGCAAGGAGCAGGAGGGCGGCCGGCTGGTCGCGATGACCGGTGACGGCACGAACGACGCCCCGGCGCTCGCACAGGCGGACGTCGGTGTCGCGATGAACACCGGCACGTCGGCCGCGAAGGAGGCCGGCAACATGGTCGACCTCGACTCGGATCCGACCAAGCTCATCGAGATCGTGGAGATCGGCAAGCAGTTGCTGATCACCCGCGGCGCGCTGACGACGTTCTCCGTGGCGAACGACCTGGCGAAGTACTTCGCGATCCTGCCCGCCATGTTCGCGGCGATCTACCCGGCGCTGGACAAGCTCAACATCATGCACCTGGCCACACCGCAGTCGGCGATCCTGTCGGCGGTGATCTTCAACGCGCTGATCATCGTGGCGCTGATCCCGTTGGCGCTCAAGGGTGTTCGCTACCGGCCGTCCAGCGCGTCGGCGTTGCTGCGGCGCAACCTGCTGATCTACGGCCTGGGCGGCGTCGTGACGCCGTTCGCCGGGATCTGGCTGATCGACCTGCTCGTGCGACTCATCCCCGGGATTGGCTGACATGCGGAACTTTCTGAAGCAGTCGTGGGCGGGTCTGCGGATCCTGCTCGCACTCACCCTGCTCGTCGGGGTGCTGTACCCGATGGCGGTGTGGGGCGTCTCGCGGCTCCCCGGTCTGCACGCCAACGCCGAGGCGACGGACACCACGCTCGTCGCGGTCACCCGTGAAGGCGACAAGTACTTCGTGCCACGGCCGTCAGCCGCGACGCTGCCGGCGTCCGGCGGCTCGAACAAGGGTGAGCTGAACGAGGACTACACCAAGGTCATCGCCGAGCGCCGCACCGCCGTGGCGCAACGCGAGGGCGTGCCCGAGGACCAGGTGCCGCAGGACGCCGCTACCGCGTCCGCATCCGGTCTCGACCCGCACATCAGCCCGGACTACGCGGCGTTGCAGGTGCCCCGCGTGGCGCGCGCGTCCGGGCTGTCCGTGGAGAAGGTGCGTGAGTTGGTCGCTGCCAACACCGAAGGCACCTTCACCACCACCGTCAACGTCACTGCGCTGAACCGTGCCATCGACAGCGCCAGTCGTTGACGGTCGCCGGGGTGAGCTGAGGATCTACCTCGGCGCCGCTCCCGGCGTCGGCAAGACGTTCGCCATGCTCGGCGAGGCCCACCGGCGCCGGGAGCGCGGCACCGAGGTGGTCGTCGGGCTCGTCGAGACCCACGGCCGCGACAAGACCGCTCAGCTGCTCCAGGACCTCGAAGTGGTGCCGCGCAAGGTGGTGCGGCACCGCGGTCTCGACGTCGAGGAGATGGACGTCGACGCGATCCTGGCGCGCGGGCCCGACGTCGCGGTGATCGATGAGCTCGCGCACACCAACGCGCCGGGCTCGCGCAACGAGAAGCGGTGGCAGGACGTCGAGGAGCTGCTCGATGCCGGCGTCGACGTCCTGTCCACGGTCAACGTCCAGCACCTCGAGTCGCTCAACGACGTCGTGGAACGGATCACCGGTGTGCGGCAACGGGAAACCGTGCCGGACGAGGTGGTCCGCCGCGCCGAACAGGTCGAGCTGATCGACATCACCCCGGAGGCGTTGAGGCGGCGTCTGGCCCACGGCAACGTGTATCAGGCGCACCGCATCGACGCCGCGCTGGGCAACTACTTCCGGCTCGGCAACCTGACGGCGTTGCGCGAGCTGGCCCTGCTGTGGGTGGCCGACCAGGTCGACGTGGCGCTGCAGCGGTACCGCAGCGAGAAGTCGATCACCGACACCTGGGAGACCAGGGAACGGGTCGTCGCCGCGATCACCGGTGGGCCGGAGAGCGAGACGTTGATCCGCCGGGCGCGCAGGATCGCGACCAGGGCGGGCGCGGAACTGCTGGTGGTGCACGTGATGCGCGGCGACGGGCTGACCGGCGTCACGCCCGAGCACGTCGCCCGGTCCCGCAAGATCACCGAGGACGTCGGCGCGACGTTCCACTCGGTGGTCGGCGACGACGTGCCGACGGCGTTGCTGGAGTTCGCCCGCGGGGTGAACGCCACCCAGCTCGTGCTGGGGACTTCACGCAGGTCACGGGTGGCGCGGGCGTTCGACGAGGGCATCGGCGCGGCGGTGGTGCAGGAGTCCGGCGCGATCGACGTGCACATGGTCACGCACGACGAGTCACGGCGCGGGCTGCGGTGGAAGATCGGCACCGACCCGTTGTCGTTGCGGCGCAGGCTGATCGGCTGGGGTCTCGCGCTCCTGCTGCCGGTGGCGGTCACCGGGCTCGGCATGCTGTGGCGCGACGAGGTCGACTACTCGACGGACCTGGTGACGTTCCTGCTGGTCACGTGCGTGGTCGCGATCGCAGGCGGGCTCGGACCGGCGTTGGTCTGCGCGTTCCTCGGCGCCGGGTTGCTGAACTTCTTCTTCACCGAGCCCTACTACAGCCTCACGGTCAACTCCCCGGAGAACGTGATCACCCTGGTGGCCATGGTGATCGTGGCGACGGCGGTGGCGCTGACCGTCGACCGGGCGGCACGGCTGGGGGAGCAGGGCGCGCGAGCAAGGACCGAGGCGGCGCTGCTGGCCTCCTATGCGCGCACGGTGCTGACCTCGCCGTACCCGTTGGCGCGGCTGCTGGAGAAGATCCGGGTGAACTTCGGCCTGGAGTCGGTGGCGTTGCTGGAACGCCGTGGTGGCGCGTGGGAACGGGTGGCGTGCGTCGGGCCGCGGCCGTGCGACGAACCGGACGAGGCCGACGCGGACGTGATGGTCACGTCCGACATCCACTTGGCGCTGCGCGGCCGCGTGCTGCCCGCCAGTGATCAACGCGTGCTGGAAGCGGCGGCCGGGCAGGCGCTGATGGCGTTGCGGCAGCAGCGAATGGCCGACGAGGCCCGGGACGCGCAACGCAAGGTCGAGACGACCGAACTGCGGACGGCTCTGCTGTCGGCGGTCGGCCACGACCTGCGCACGCCGCTGACGTCGATCAAGGCCGCGATCGGGAGTCTGCGCGACTCCAGCCTGCCACTGTCCGAAGAGGACGTTGCAGAGCTGATGGAGACGGTGGAGGAGTCCGCGGACCGGTTGGCCGGCCTGGTGGACAACCTGCTCGACTCGTCGCGGCTGGCGACCGGCTCGGTCGAACCGGTGTTGCGGCCGGTCGGCTACTACGAGGTGGTGGCTCGGGCGCTCGCCGGCATCGCGGGACAGGTGTCGGTGCAGGTGGCCGAAGATCTGCCACCTGCGCTCGCCGACCTGGGCCTGCTGGAACGCGTGGTCGCGAACGTGGTGGACAACGCCCTGCGGCACGGCCGTCCGTCACCGGTCGCGATCCGCGCGAGCCGCCACGGATCGTCCGTGGAGCTGCGGATCGTGGACCACGGGCGCGGCCTGCCGAAGAAGGCGGGGAACAAGGTGTTCGCGCCCTTCCAGCGACTCGGCGACCGCGACGCCACCCCCGGCGTCGGCCTCGGGCTGAGCGTCGCGAAGGGCTTCACCGCCGCCATGGGCGGGGAGATCAGCGCGGAAGACACACCGGGCGGCGGGCTCACCGTGGTGATCTCGTTGCCCGCTTACGAGGAGAGGCCATGACCTCTGTACTGGTGGTTGACGACGAACCGCAGATCGTCCGCGCGTTGAGGATCAACCTCAGCGCGCGGGGCTACGACGTGATGACGGCCTACGACGGCAGATCCGCGCTGGGCGTCGCGGTCGAGGGCAAGCCCGATGTCGTGGTGCTCGACCTCGGCCTGCCCGACATCGACGGCGTGGACGTGATCGCCGGTCTGCGCGGCTGGTCGAGCATCCCGATCATCGTGCTGTCCGCCCGCACCGATTCCACGGCCAAGGTCGAGGCACTGGACGCGGGCGCCGACGACTACGTGACCAAGCCGTTCGGGATGGACGAGCTGCTGGCCCGGTTGCGTGCGGCCGTGCGGCGCGGGCTGGCACGCGAGGTGGGTGATCCGGTGGTCGAGACGTCGTCGTTCGTCGTGGACCTGGCCGTGAAGAAGGTCCGGCGCGACGGCCACGAGGTGCACCTGACCCCGACCGAGTGGGGTCTGGTGGAGATCCTGGCGCGCAATCCGGGACGCCTGGTGTCGCAGAAGCAGCTGTTGCAGGAGGTGTGGGGACCGATGCACGTCAACGAGTCCCAGTACCTGCGCGTCTACTTCGCCCAGCTGCGCCGCAAGCTGGAGGACGACCCCGCGCACCCGCGTCACCTGATCACCGAACCGGGAATGGGCTACCGGTTCGAGGTGTGAGCGGTTGACGCGGAGGGTGTGAGAGCGCTTCCATGGAGGTCCGCTGCCGTGCGATAGTGACAGAGAGGTCATCATCGTGGCTCGAAAACTTCGGTATGCGCTCTTGGCGCTGCTCCTAGCGCTCCCACTGTCCGGCGTCGCTCAAGCAGCGGTCCCACCGACACCGCCCGGTTGGTCGCTGGCCTGGTCGGACGACTTCAACGGCGCCAACAACACCGCGCCGAACACCAACAACTGGATCGTCGACACCGGCCACGGTTACCCCGGCGGCCCAGGCAACTGGGGCACCGGGGAGATCCAGCGCTACACGAATGACCGCGCCAACCTGCGCCTCGACGGCACCGGCAACCTGCGGATCGTGCCGTTGCGCGCGGCCAACGGCGAGTGGACGTCGGCCCGCATCGAGTCCCGCCGGGCGAACTTCAAGGCACCGGCCGGCGGCGTGCTGCGCATCGAGGGCCGAATCCAGATGCCGAACATCACCGGCTCCGGCGCGCTCGGCTACTGGCCCGCGTTCTGGGCGCTGGGCGCGCCGTACCGCGGCAACTACTGGAACTGGCCGAGCATCGGCGAGTTCGACATCATGGAGAACGTCAACGGCATCAACAGCGTCTGGGGCGTGCTGCACTGCGGCGTGAACCCCGGCGGCCCGTGCAACGAGACGAACGGTCTCGGCGCCTCCCGTGCCTGCCCCGGCAGCCAGTGCCCAGGCAACTTCCACACCTACCGCTTCGAGTGGGACCGCTCGGTCAGCCCGAACCAGTTGCGCTGGTACGTCGACGGCCAGCAGTTCCACACCGTGCGGCAGAACCAGATGGACGCGACCTCCTGGAACAACATGACCTCTCACCAGGGCTACTTCATCCTGCTGAACGTCGCGATGGGCGGAGCGTTCCCGAACGGCGTGGCAGGCCGCGGCACTCCTGTCCCGGAAACGACGCCCGGCCGTTCGATGGCCGTCGACTACGTGGCGGTGTGGACCCGACCGTAGTTACTCCGGCTAGCCCCACTGCTCCACCACCCCGAAGTCGCTAGCGTGAAAGCAGGGGACTTCGGGGGAAGGTGGAGCAGTGGGGGATTTCGCGCGCCGGGACGTGCTGTCCTGGCTGGGGAAAGGCGCACTCGGAGCGGTCGCGCTGGGTGCTGTGGGGCACCCCGCGATGGCGGCGAGCGGCGTGACCGTGCTGCGCGGGGCGACGCTCATCGACGGCACCGGTCGTTCGCCTGTGCGCGACGCGACGATCGTGCTGGCCGGCGACCGGGTCCTGGCCGCCGGCCGCCACCGTGACATCCCACGTGGCGTGCGGGTGATCGATCTGGCCGGGAAGTACGTGATCCCCGGCCTGTGGGACATGCACACCCACGCGACGTTCCTCGAGGACACCGTCGCACCGCTGCACGTCGTCCAGGGCGTCACCGGCATCCGCGAGATGTGGGGCCAGCCCGAAACGCACGACACCCGCCGTCGCATCGAGTCCGGCGAGATCCTCGGCCCCCGCATGGTGATCGCCAGCGCGATCGTCGACGGCCCCGGATCGATCTGGCCCGGCGCGGACATCGTCCGCACCCCGCAGGAGGCCCGCGCCGCCGTGCGCAGGGCCAAGGACGGGGGAGCGGACTTCGTGAAGGTCTACTCGTTCCTGTCTCCGGAGTGCTACGCCGCCATCGCCGCGGAGGCCCGCAGCCTGCACATCCAGTTCGCCGGCCACGTACCTGCCCGCGTGCCGGTGCAGGACGCGCTCGCACAGCACACCCACGAACACCTCTACAACCTGTTCACGTCCACTTCGGACAACGCCGACGCGCTGTACGCCCAGCTTCGCGCCATGCCCGACGACCCGGCAGACCCGAACTGGTGGGGCCGCCACGGAGGCCGCATCGAACGGGCCGCCGTCGCCACCCACTCGCCGGCCCGTGCCCGCAAGCTGTTCGCGGCCATGGCCGAGAGAGGCACCTGGCAGTCGCCGACGCTCTTCGTCGAACGGAACATGTCCCTCTCACCCGAGACCATCGCGAACGACCCGGTGGCCCTCGAACGGATGCGCTACGTCTCGGTGGCCCTGCGCGCGCAATGGCAGCTGATCATGTCCGGCCGCCCGACGCGCACGCCCGAGCAAGTGGCGGAACTGCGGAAGTTCGGCGACGCCCGCATGCGCCTGCTGCGCGAAATGCACGAGGCAGGAGTCGGTGTCGTCGCGGGCACGGACGCGGGGTTCGCCTACGTGTTCCCCGGCTTCTCGCTGCACGACGAACTCGCGCTCCTGGTACAGGCCGGGCTCTCGCCCACGGCGGCGCTGCGGGCGGCCACCAGCGAAGCCGCGCGCTGCCTCGGACTGGAGCACGAGACGGGCACGGTCACGCCCGGCAAGCAGGCGGATCTGGTCGTGCTGGACGCGGACCCGTTGCGGGACATCACGAACGTCAGCCGCGTGCACGCCGTCGTCAGCCGGGGCCGTTACCTCGGCCCGGCCGATCGTGCCCGCATTCTCCGGGAGATCGAGGTCGCCGCCCAGGAACCGGTCGAGGCACCGGTGACGCCGACGGGGTGCTGCGTGCACTGATGTGGCCCCCGCCACCGTGATCGTCAGGATCGCGTCAAGGTGCGGGCCACCCGTGTCAGGGTCTCGTCCGGGATCTGGGCACGGACCGCCGTCAGGCGTGTGCTGGACGCATGACACTCGCCGAGTTGTTGCCCAGCATCGGATGCGCCACCGAGCCGGTGCTGGAAGACGGTCTCTGGCCGGACGGCACCCGCCTGGCCGGCCAGGACCTGGTCATCGGTGGACTCCCGGCCACGCAGCTGGCGGCCCGCTTCGGCACCCCGTGCCAGGTTCTGGACGAATGCACGGTCCGCGGCAGGGCACAGGCCTTCCGCAACGCCCTGCCGGCCGCGGAGGTCGTGTTCGCGGGCAAGTCGTTGCCCTGCCCCGAGGTCTACCGGTGGATGGCGCAGGAGGGTCTGTCCCTCGACGTGTCCTCGGCAGGGGAACTCGCGCTGGCCAAGGCCGCGGGCTTCCCGGCGCAGCGGATCGTCATGCACGGCAACGTGAAGACCGCGGAGGACCTGAAGGCCGCCCTGGAGTACGGGGTCTCCCGGATCGTCGTCGACTCGCTCGACGAGATCGCCCAACTGGGTGCGTTGGCGACGCACGGCCAGGAAGTCATGATCCGGGTGACGCCCGGCATCGACGCCCGCACGCATGCCAAGATCGCGACCGGCGTCGAGGACCAGAAGTTCGGTTTCTCGCTCGCGTCCGGCGCGGCCATGGAGGCGATCCTGCGTGTCGTGGAACAGCCGTCGTTGAGGCTGGTGGGCGTGCACTGCCACATCGGATCGCAGGTCAGACACGTGGCGAGCTATGAGGAAACCGTGCGACGGATGGTCGGCCTGATCGCGTCCTGCGGCACCAGGATCGAGCAGCTCGACCTCGGCGGAGGCTTCTGCGCGCCGTACCTGCGGGGTGACGAGGACTTCGACCTCGCGGGGTTCGCGCACCGGATCACCGGCGCCCTCAACTACGAGTGCGCGCTTCACCGCATGCCGCCACCGCGCGTGCTCATCGAGCCAGGACGATCGATCGTCGCGAACGCCGGCGTGACCCTGTACCGGGTGTGCGCGGTGAAGCGAGGTCTGACGCGCACCTTCGTGGCCGTCGACGGCGGCATGAGCGACAACCCGCGCCCCGCCCTGTACGGCGCCAAGTACGCGGTCCGCCTCGTCGGCCGCGGCGGGAAACCCACGCCGGTGACGGTCGTCGGCCGGCACTGCGAGGCCGGCGACGTGCTGGCCGAGGACGTGCTGCTCCCTGCCGACGTGCACGCCGGCGACCTGCTCGCCGTCCCCGCGACGGGCGCCTACCACCACGCGCTGGCCTCGAACTACAACCAGGTGTGCCGGCCGCCGATCATCGCGGTCAAGGACGGAGTCGCGAGGCCGATCGTGCGCAGGGAAACCGAGGAGGACCTCCTGCGCCGATACCTTTGATCAAACCGCCGACGAGTCGAACGTTTGTTCCCTAGAGTGGCGCGATGCACTCGTACGCCTACGTGGCCGACTCCCGGCTGGACGAGACGCGGCGCGCCCTGGGACTGCAGACCTCCGGCGGCAGGGCGCCGAACCCGCGTTTCTTCACCGGGTTCCTCGGCGATGCGCAGCAGGCCGCGACGGCGTTGCTCGCCATCGCCAAGATCGCGGGCACCCGCTACTTCCAGCCCACCTCCGAACGCCTGCGGGACCCGGTCGTCACCTGCAACGGCGACCGGCTGCGCTTCGAGTCGTTCTCGGGCTGCTGCGGTGTTTACGCGCGCCTGGACGTCCTGGGCGACGCCCTCGAGGGCGAGGTGCACGATCGCGGCACCACGAACGTCGACGTCAACGAGCCGCTGCGGCGTGCCCTCGCCCGCGTGACCAAGGGCGACCCGCTGCACCTCACGGTGGGGCCCGACCAGGTCGAGTTCGGCACGCTCGACGGCGCGGTCGTCGAGAAGAAGGTCCCGCTGCCGCCGCGCTGGTTGCGGGGCTTCGCCGAAACCCAGGTCCTCACCTCGAAGTTCGACCTGAAGGCCGAACTCGCCCCGATGGACGCGCAACGGTTCCTCAAGACACTGCCCAAGGGACGCGCGGCGGTGTGGGCGGTGCCGTCCGGGAAGTCGTTGCGGCTCAGCGGAACGGCCTCGGCCAACGCCGTGTGCCTGGCGGGCCCGAACCGCCTGGAAACGCTGATCCCGTTGCTGCGCTTCGCGAAGGCCGTCCGGCTCTACGGCCCACCGGCCGACGGCAAACCCGTCGCGAGCGGCTGGGAGGTCGACCTCGGCTCGCAGCGCCTGACGCTGGTCCTCTCGCCCGAGGTGACCCGCGGCCTGTCCGGTGAGGGCGCTGTCCTCGACGGTCTCGCGGCCGGAGACGCCGACACCGACGCCGAACTCATCGGCGCCCTGCTCGACTTCGAACCCCGCGTGGACATCGCGGACCTGGCCGACCGCTCCGGCCTCACCCCTGCCAGGGTCAAGGACGCGCTGGCACAGCTCGGCACGTCCGGGCGAGTGGGTTACGACCTCGCCGAGGCGTCGTACTTCCATCGCGAACTCCCGTACGGCGGCGTCGACATCCAGGCCATGAACCCCAGGCTGCGCAACGCGAAGGCGCTCGTCGAGCAGAACGCCGTCAGCTGGGACGGCGAGACCGCGCTGGTCGGCGACTACCGCGTCAACGGCGAGGCGTGCACCTGCCAGTGGTGGGCCGAGTACCGCGGCGGGCGCGGCAAGTGCAAGCACGTGCTGGCCGCGGACATGGTGAGGGGCAAGGCGTGAACTTCGACAGAATCCAGACCCTGATCGAGTCGGACCAGCTGCTCGCGCTCGGCGAGGTGCTGAAGAGCCTCACGCCGGAGGAACGCAAGGAACGTGCCGCCGACCTCGTCGCGTACGAGAAGGAGCGCCGGGCGTCCGGGCGGAACTGGGAACACCACGCGGCGATGCACATCGCGGGCATCGGGCTGCTCCCGAACGCGTCCACGCTCGCGCCGTGGCTGGTGCGCTACCAGATCTGGTGGCATCGCATGAGCCAGGAGAACGGCACGATCGAGGCCCTGAGCGTGCTGCGGCACCGTGACCCCGCGTGGCTGCCTGATCTGGTCGCACGGATCGCCACCAGAATGCCGACCCGCGAGCCCGGCCGGCACGACCTGCTGAGGATCGTGCTGGAGTTCTGCGGGGACAACCCGCCGGACTCGGACGGGTTCCTGCTGGCGTTCATGGACTTCGGCGGCCACACGCGCTGGAGGCCGTCCTTCGACGCGTTGATCCCGCGCATGCTGGAGGTCGTCGGAGCCGGTGCGATCTTCGCGAACACCTGGCAGTGGCCGCAGTTCCTGGGGGAGCGGGCAGACCGGCAGGTGCTCCTCGACGGCTGTCTCGCCCGGCTCCAGCAGGGCGGCAGCGCCAAGGAGATGGAAGGTTTCCTCGCGCTGCACAAGACTCTCGACGTGACGTTGGACGAAACAGCCGTTCACGCACGGGACTACGTCGCGATGCTGCCGGACTCGCGGTCGACCGTCGCAATGCTCGCCCAGGATCGGCTGAAGTCGTTGGACGAAGCCCAAAAGCTCGACTTCAGCCTGCTGTGCGACGCGAGCCGCTGGGTGTTCGGCCGCACCGAGAAGAAGCTCATCCGCGCCCAGCTCACGTGGCTCGGCAAGCACGCGAAGTCCACTCCGGACGAAGTGGTGCTGACCGCCGCCGAACTGTTCGCGCACGAGTCCGACGACCTGCGCGGCCAGGCCGTCAAGCTGATCGCCAGGCTCCTGCCGAAGATCAGCGACTCGACGAGGGCCGAGCTCCTGGCGTTGGCCGAACAGCTGCCGGCCGACATGGCCGAGCAGCTCGGCAGCACCACTACGCAAGAAGAGTCCGCCGCGCTCGTCCCGTTCGTCCCGAAGCTGTTCCCGGACCCGATCGCCACCCTCGACGAGCTGACGGGCGAGGTGCTGTCGTTGTTCGGCCGCAACTCCCGGTACGTCGACCCGATCACCGCGGAACGGATCATCGCGGCGATCGTCCGGTTCGCCTGGCAGGACCGGGAAGCGATCGCCAGGGCGTTCCAGCCGATCTACGACAAGTACCCGTGGATCCAGAACCGCGACGCCTACAACACCTACCCGGACCACGCGACGCGCACCGCCTGGACCGAGTTCCTGGCGGTCCTCTCGGTCGTCTCCGCTCCACCGAACGAGGCCGAGTCGGCGCTGGACCCCGATCAGGCGTGGCTGGTGCAGCTGGATCGGGCCCGATCAGGGTCGGTGGGCCAGCAGCTCACCCTCAGGCTGCACGAGATCGAGCAGGGGCTGGAGAAGTCGCCGCGCCCCGCCCTGATCTCCACCCCGACGGCGATGTCCGGTCTGCTCGACCCCGCCACGCTGCTGGAACGGCTGGCCGAGGCGGAGGCGGAGGGCTGGGAACCGTGGCCGAACGACCTCGAGCAGGCGTGCCACCGGCTGCCCCGCGAGGTGGACGCCGAGGTGTTCGCGTCCTTGCAGGGCAAGACGGGGGAGCGGCTGCGAGAGTTGATCTCGTTCCGGACCGATCCGGAGACCGCCGTCGAGGAACGGACCTACCGCTACCCCACCTACTACCGGGGTCAGCAGGAGATCACCGACATCGGCCTGCTCGTGACCGTCACCCCTGGTCTGGAAGAGCCCGAGCAGCACCTGCGGGCGTACGACGAGTGGGGCCCGATGATCGAGTGGTGGCCGTCGGTGCTGCCCTCGCAACGGGAGGTCGTCGCCGCCCACCTGGTTCCGCACCTCCGATCCCGCATCGCCTCGAAGGGCAACGACGGGCCGCTGCTGCCGATGCTCGCGGAGGCTGACGGACCGGCCGGCCCGGCTGTGCATATCGCGCTCGCCTACGGTCTCGCGGCCGAGGCGGCCGTGGGCCGCGCCTGTGCGGTGGACGGCCTGCTCGTCCTCGCCTCCCGCGACCAGCTCGACGGCGAGGTGCTGGGCGATCTCCTCGGTCAGCTGCTCGAACGCGGCGACGTCGCGCTGAACCGGGTGGTGCCGGGTCTGCGCGACGCGGCCCGTTCCGGTGCGTCCGCCCAGATCTGGGACGCGGTGAAGTCCGCGCTGCCGAAGTTGTGGGCGCACAACAGGGTCGCTGACGTCATCGAGCTCGCGGTCGAACTGGCGCAGCAGCTCAAGCCCGGTGGCGAGGTCGGCGGACTCGCGGAGGTCGCCGCGCGCAAGGGTTCCAGCAAGGCGGTCGTGCAGGCGAAGCGGCTGGCGAACGCACTAGGCTGAACGCATGGACCTGGGACAGATCATCGCGGAACGGCAGATCGAGGCTGTGGCGCCGGACGGATCACGGTTCGACGTGGTGGTCAGGTTCGGCGCCCCGCGGCCGGACCCGTTGAGCAGCAACGGCGACTGGGAGTGTCCACATCAGATCGTGGGCCTCGGCGACGACGCGGTTCAGGCGGCGTTCGGCGTGGACTCGCTGCAGGCGTTGCTGCTCAGCGTCTACGCGGTGCGGATCAAGCTGGCCGAGTCGGACACCACCCTGGACTGGCTGGGCATGCCCGAACTCGGCCTCACCGTGGCGCCCCAGCTCAGTTAGCGAACACCGGGTAGTGGTCGGACAGATCCGTGTAGGTGTGCTTGCGTCCCCATGACGTGATCGACCACTCAGGACTCTTCACCCGCCGGGTCTCGTTGCGCAGCACCGGACCCTGCACCGTCAGCACGTAGTCGAGGTGCTCGGAGGCGTACTCGGGCCCGTACTGGTCGCGGCAGACGCTGTTGTCCGCGCAGTCCCACGAGAACGGGTGCCCGCCGATCTCCGGTGTCGAAGCGCCCAGCTCGGTGACCATCCGCGGGAACTCGTCGCTCGCCTTGACCACGTTCATGTCGCCCGCGACGTACACGGGCTCGGTTGCCGGGATGGACCGCGCCGCCAGGAAAGCCTTGATCTCCGCACGCTGCGCGGCACGGTATCCCGAGGGCGCGCTGGTGCAGGTGGAGTCCTCGGCCTGCATGTGCGTACCGATCACGTGCACAGGCCCGGTCGGCGCCTCGATCCGCACGTACGCGAAACCCTTGTTGGAGAACCAGTCCGCGCCACACCCGCCGCGGTACACGTGCTGGATCCGGGTGGTGATGGGCCATCGGCTGAGCACCGCGACGCCGCCGTCCTCCGGCGTCGAGTCGCTGTAGGCGCCGCTCGTCACGTCCCACCCGGCGCGGCTGCGGCCCAGCACCGGCGTCTGGTGCGGGTAGGTGTCGCGCAGGTTGGCCAGCAACCGGTCGGAGGCGGCGTTGTCGAACGCCTCGTTGAGCACGACCACGTCCTGGCCGTTGACGACTCCGGTGCTGTCGATCAGGTCGGCCCGCGTGAGCTGGCCCCAGTTCGGGTAGAGGTTCCGCGACAGCATGAAGACGTTGTAGGTGGCGATTTTCGGGGCGGCGGGGGCTGCGACCGCGGCGGGAGCGGCGGAGATCGTCAGCGCGACGGCGGCGGCGAGCGTGATCAGGCGCATGAGGCCCGATGGTGGCGGACGTGAAAGTCCTTCACAACCGCCGGGGCATGGCCCGATGGTGTCGTATCGATCAAGAGTGGATGAATCGCGGCGACGGTGCCGGCCCGGCCGGGCATCAGGTCACCGCAGCCGGTTGAGGTCCGCCCCCGACTTGTCGACCAGCGCCCGCATCGCCTCGTAGGCGGCCTCGGGGTCACGAGCGGCGATCGCGTCCACGACCGCGCGGTGTGACGGCACCGGGTCGTCGTCCACGTTGCCGTGCACGAGCTTGTCCCGTTCGGCCAGCCCGATCGCGATGATCCGTTCGACCTGGGTGAGGAACGCGTTGTGCGTGCCGGCCATCAGCAGCCGGTGGAACTCCAGGTCCGCCCGGACGGTCGCGGCCAGGTCGCGCGCGGCGGCCATCCGGTCCAGCGCGGCGGACAACGCCTCGATGTCGGCGTCCGAGGCGCGTTCGGCGGCCAGGCGGGCGGCGGCGGGTTCGACGATCACCCGCATCTCGGTGAGCTCGTCGAACAGGCCGGGGTCGGTGTCGGACTGGGTCTGCCAGCGCATCACGTCGGTGTCGAGCAGGTTCCACGACGAGCGCGGCTGCACGAACGTGCCGCGCTTCTGCCTGGCGTCGATCATGCCCTTGGCCGAGAGCACCTTCAGGGCCTCACGCAGCGCCGTCAGCGACACGTCGAGTTCTTCACGCAGTGCCGGGAGATCGAGGGTGTCGCCCTCGCCGATCTCGCCGGCGAGGATCCGGCCCGCCAGCGCCTCGACGGTCTGGCCGTGCACGCCACGAAGCCGCTTCTCGCTCATGGGACCAGATCATACGGCACATCATAAATTATGAATTATTCTTGACTTGATCATGACGTGGGCGCAATCTGTCCGCCATGGACAGGCGTCACTTCCTCCGCGTCACCGCCGCCGCGGGTGCCGGGTTGCTGGTCAGCGGCACGGCTTCCTGCGCCACCTCGGCGTCCTCCGGCCCGGTCACGCAAGCCGCGGGCACGGCCACGATCCAGTCCAACCTCTCCGCGCCGGCCGCCAAGGCCGCGATCGAGGCACTGGTGAAGGCGTTCAACGACAGGAAGGGCTCGCAGGCCTCGGTCAACACCGTGGCGTCCGAGACCTTCCGCACCCAGCTGCCGAGCTACCTCACCTCGGCCAACCCGCCCGACCTCTACACCTGGTACCCCGGCTCGCTGCTCAAGGGGTACGAGGAGAAGGGGCTGCTGCTCGACGTCAGCGACGTCTGGCAGACCATGGGCGACTACCCGCAGTCCTTCAAGACCTTGAGCGGCAAGGTGTTCGTGCCGACCACCTACTACTGGTGGGGCTTCTTCTACCGCAAGTCCAACTTCGCCAAGTGGGGCGTCACCCCGCCGAAGACCTGGCAGGAGTTCGTCACCCTCTGCCAGACGTTGCAGGGCAAGGGTGTCATCCCGCTCGGCATGGGCGCGGGGTCCGACTCGCCGTGGACGGCCTCGAGCTGGTTCGACTACTTCAACATCCGGATCAACGGCGCCCCGTTCCACCGCGAACTGCTGGCGGGCAAGCAGAAGTTCGACGACCCCAAGGTGAAGGCCATCTTCACGCCGTGGCGCGAAGTGCTGCCGTTCACCGACCCGAACGGCACCGCGATCGGCTTCCAGGAGGCCACGACCGCGTTGCTGCAAGGGCGCACCGGCATGCTGCTCACCGGCGCGTTCTTCGCCGACGCGGCCCCGAAGGACGCGCTCGACGACATCGACTTCTTCCGGTTCCCGATCATCGACCCGAAGGTGGCGCTGGCGGAGGAGGGCCCGACCGACGGGTTCTTCGCGAGCTCGAAGTCACCGCACGTCAAGGAGCTCAAGGAGTTCCTGACCTTCGCCGCGACGGCGGAGGGACAGGAGGTCTACATCAAGAACTCCTCGGGCACGATCCTGCCGACGCACCCGAACGCCAAGGACTCCGGCACACCGCTCGTGACCAAGGGCCGGCAGCACCTCAAGGAGGCCGCGGAGATCACGCAGTTCTTCAACCGCGACTCCAGCGACGCGCTGCAGCCCACCGCGGACGCGGCGCTGATCAAGTTCCTCCAGCAGCCCGACCAGCTGGACTCGATCCTCGCGACCTGGCAGAAGGCCGCCGAGCAGGTGTGGTCGTCCTGACATGACCAGAAGCTTCGCCAGGGTCCCTCCGGTCCTGCTGCTGTTCGTGCTCATCCCGTTGCTGGTGGAGGGGTTCTGGGTCTTCTGGCCCGCACTGCAGGGGTTCTGGCTCGCGCTGACGAACTGGGACGGCGTCTCGCCGCCCCAGTTCGTCGGGGGAGCCAACTACGCCAGGATGATCGACGACCCGGTCTTCCACACCGCCGTCACCAACACCGCGATCTGGCTCGTGCTGTTCGGCGGGCTGTCCGCGGTCGGCGGCCTCGGGCTGGCCGTGTTGCTGCAGAAGGAACGTCGTGGCGTCGGCATCTACCGGGCAGCGCTGTTCGTGCCGGTGGTGTTCTCGCTGGTCGCCACCTCGTTGATCTGGCAGGTGCTCTACCAGCCGGGCGGGATCTTCGACAGCAGCCCGCTGGCCGACCCGGACACGGCGTTGTACGCGGTGCTGGTTCCGGCGCTGTGGCGGCAGGTCGGGTACGTGATGGTGCTGTACCTGGCCGGGCTCAAGGGCATCGACCCCGGCCTGTACGAAGCGGCCACTTTGGACGGTGCCACGGCCTGGCAGAAGTTCACCAACGTCACCTGGCCGCAGCTGCGGTCGGTCAACTCGGTCGTGCTGTCGGTGATCGTGATCGACTCGCTGCGGTCGTTCGACGTGGTGTGGTCGATGACGCGCGGCGGGCCCTACCACTCGTCCGAGCTGCTCAGCACGTACATGTACTCGACGGCGTTCCAGTCGCTGAAGCTCGGCTACGCCTCAGCGTTGGCGGTAGTCATCTTCGTGCTGGCGTTCGGCGTGATCGTGACGTACCTCGTCCGTGCGTTCAGGGAGAACTGAGATGTCCAGTAGCACTTCTGGCCGCGTCTTCCACGCCGTGGCGGGCACGATCTCCGTGCTCTGGCTGCTGCCGATCGTCGCCGTCCTGGTCACCGCGATCCGCTCGTTCGACGACATCGCCGCCAACGGCCTCGCATCGCTGCCCCAGTCGTTCACCCTGGCCGGGTTCGCCGACGCGTGGACCAACGGCGGCGCCGGCGCGATGTGGAACAGCATCCTCGTCACCATTCCGACGGTGTTCCTGTCGCTCGCGCTGAGCTCGGCGGCGGCGTACGCGTTGAGCCGCTTCGAGATTCCCGGCCGGCGCACGATCATCCTGCTGATGCTCGCGGGCAACCTGCTGCCGCCGCAGATCCTGCTGGTGCCGGTGTCGAAGCTGACCGAGGTGCTCGGCATCTACGACACGCTGTTCGCGCTGATCGTGGTGCAGGTCGGGTTCGGGCTGGGCTTCTACACGTTCGTGCTGCAGGGCTTCATGCGCTCGATGCCGAACGAGGTGCAGGAGGCGGCGACCATCGACGGCGCCGGTCCCGTGCAGATCTTCTGGCGGATCGTGCTGCCGATGACCAGGCCCGCGCTGGCCGCCCTGGCGGCGCTGGCGTTCACCTGGATCTTCAACGACCTGCTGTGGGCGATCACCGTGCTGCGGTCGTCGTCCGTCATGCCCGTGACCCCGGCGCTGCTGGCGTTGCAGGGCCAGTACGTGTCGAACTGGAACGTGATCGCGGCGGGGTCGGTGATCGCGGCGATCCCGACGGTGGCGGTGTTCCTGCGGTTCCAGCGGCACTTCATCTCCGGACTCGCGGTGGGAGCTGTGAAATGACCTGGACGCTGAGGATGGCCACCACCTCCTACACGGTGACGGTCGAACCCGGCGGTCGTTGGGCGGAGCTGGTGGCGTGGGGTCCGCACGGAGTCGAGTGCGGGCCGTCGCCGCTCAAGAACCTCGGCGAGATCCACTTCATCACCGAGGCCGACGCGGCTCCGATCGAGTACGCGCCGCGCGGGCAGCGTCCGTTCACCGGCGCCGACCTGGAGCTGGACGGTGACTCGTGGTTCACCTTCGACGGCGCCACCGAGTCCGGCGGTGTGCTGCGCCTGGCGTTCGTCGACGAGATCGCCGGGATCCGCGCGGTGCTCTGCTATCGGCCCGAAACCACCGTCGACGTGCTCGCCCGCTGGGTCGAGGTCACCAACACCCGAGATGAACCGCTGCGTCTCGCCAGGATCGGATCGGCGGGCGTGTGCCTGCCGGTGAACAGCCCGCAGCTGTCCTTTTTGCACGGTGAGTGGGCACGCGAGTTCCAGCTGGACCACGTGACCCTCCCCGCGGGCGGGTTCCGAGTCGGCAGCTCCTACGGCGTTCCCGGGCACAACTACGCGCCCTGGTTGTCCGTGGACGACACGTGGGGCGTGTCGCTGGCGTGGTCCGGTTCCTGGGAGATCACGGCCGAGGTCGAGCCGTCCGGACTGACGCGCCTGCGCGCCGGGATGCTCGGCCCGGTCGTGGTCGAGCCGGGCGAGACCTTCACGACGCCCGAGGTGGCGCTGGCGTACTCGACCGACGGCCTGACGCGCGTATGGCACGCTTACGACCGGCTGCGGTCGAGGCCCGCGAGGAAGCCCGTGCTGTACAACTCCTGGGAAGCCACCGGGTTCGAGGTCTCGCTCCCGAAGCAACTCGAACTGGCCCGGATCGCCGCCGACCTCGGAGTGGAGCTGTTCGTGGTCGACGACGGCTGGTTCGTCGGCCGGCACGACGACACCGGCGGCCTCGGCGACTGGTACCCCGAGTCACCGGACTTCGGTGCGTTCGTCGAGGACGTGCGCGCGATGGGCCTGGAGTTCGGCCTGTGGGTCGAACCGGAGTGCGTGAGCCCGAAGTCCCAGCTCTGCGCCGACCATCCGGACTGGGTGTACCGGCTGCCCGGCCGGGAGCCGACGCTGATCCGCAACCAGATGCTGCTCAACCTCGGCCTGCCCGAGGTGTACGAGTTCGTCGTGTCCACTTTGGATCGCCTGCTGACCGAGTACGGCATCAGCTACCTGAAGTGGGACATGAACCGCCCGGCCACCGAACGGTCCGGCGAGCTCGACGACGCGCACGTCCGCAACTACTGGCGCGTCCTGGACCATCTCCGCACGAAACACCCGCACGTGCTGGTCGAAGGCTGCGCGGGCGGTGGTGGCCGGACCGATCTGGCGACCACGGGCAAGGTGGACGTGGTGTGGCCCAGCGACAACACCGCGCCGCTGGACCGCCTCAAGATCCAGCACGGGTTCCTGCACATGCACGCCCCGCACCTGATGTCGTCCTGGGTCACCGACGCGCCCGGCATGTTCGATGTCCGGCCGCGCTCGCTGAAGTTCCGTTTCGTGCTCGCCATGGCCGGCGTGCTGGGCATCGGCGCGGACGTGCGGCACTGGTCGCCTGCCGAACGCGAGGAAGCCGCCGTGCTCATCAAGCGGTACAAGGACATTCGCGAGGTCGTGCACGGCGGCGAGGTGCACCTGCTGAACGACGCGATCCAGTACTCCGCTGAGGACCGTGTCGTCGTGCTGGCCTGGAACACGGGCTCGCTGACGGGCGTGCCGGTCGTGCCCGGTCAGTCGTCACGGGTGAAGCTGAAGGGGCTGACCGCTCAGTCCTATGTGGACGAGTACGGGGAGGTCTACTCCGGTGCGCACCTGGTCCACGTCGGGCTGCCGTTCGACTGGTCCGCTGCGAACGACGCCGACGTGGTGGTGCTCAAGCCTCTCTGATCAGGGCTTTGATGTCTTCCAACGGCGTGCGGGCGAGGGTTGATCCGACCCCGCACGCCACCGCGCCGGCCTCCAGCCACGTCGGAACATCCGCCGGTGCCACCCCGCCTGTCGGCACCAGCGGCGCGTGGGGGAGCACCGCGAGCACGTCCTTGACCCACTGCGGCGTGGGCGCGGGGAACACCTTCACGGCGTCCGCGCCCAGCTCCATGGCCTGGACGACCTCGGTGACGGTGGCGGCGCCGGGAAGAACCGCCGCTCCGTACCGGTGGCCTGCGCGGATCACCGACGCCTCGAGGTTCGGCGCGACCAGGAACTGGGCACCAGCGCGCACCGCGGCGACCGCCGAAGCCTCGTCGAGCACGGAACCGGCACCGATGGTCGCGGACGGGAAGTCGGCGCGCAGGCGGTTGATCGCGTCCAGCGCACCAGGGTTGGTCAGCGGGAGTTCGAGCGACGTGAGGCCCGCGTCCAGCAACGGAACGGCGGCTTTCAGTGCTGACTCGGTGTCGCCGGTGCGGATGATCGCGATGATGCCCTGCCGCACGACTGCCTGGGTGATCTCGTAGCGGTAGCTCACGCCCGCCAGCCTACTACACATAAATTAGGAATTATTCTTGACACCCGAAGAGGGCTCGGGGGAGGCTCACCGCATGTCCGTTCGCAGAGTCGCGTTGGCCATCGCCTTGATGTCCTTGGTTGCGACACCCGCATACGCCGGTGACGACCAGGGAGCGCCCACCTACTACGACAGTGGTGTCGCCAAAACCCCGTACATGGGGTGGAACACGTACTTCGGCCTTGGTGCGCCGAACGAGAAGGACGTCCGCGGTGTCGCGGACTACCTGGTGAGCAGCGGCCTGCGCGACGCGGGCTACCAGATCGTGTGGATCGACGGCGGCTGGAACGCGCCGACTCCTCGTGACGCCACGGGAAACCTGGTCGAGGACCCGGCGCAGTTCCCCGGCGGTTTCGACAAGCTGGTGCGGGACCTGCACGCGAAGGGTCTCAAGGCCGGCATCTACACCGACGCGGGCCCGTCCGACGGCAAGAACTGCGCCGCGGGCAGTGGCGGCGGCTACTACGAGAAGGACGCGAAACGGTTCGCCGACTGGAAGTTCGACGCGATCAAAATCGACTTCCTGTGCGGCATCTTCGCGAACCTCAAGCCCGCGCAGGCGTTCGCGGACTTCAGCAGGGCCGTGCAGAAGGCAGGCCGGCCGATGATCCTCAACCTGTGCAACCCGGTCACCGACGAGTGGGGCGTCCCGCACACACCGGACCAGGTCGCGCACATCTCCTACACCTTCGGGCCGCTGATCGCCGACTCATGGCGCACCTCGACCGACGTCGCGTTCGGCGCGCCGTACGAGGGCATCTGGCGTGACGTGCTGCGCAACATGGACCGCAACGCCTGGCACGCCGAGGCCAACGGCCCGGGGCACTACAACGACCCGGACTACCTGATCCCGATGCGCAAGACGCAGCAGGGCACCTACGAGCTCAACGAGGAGGAGTCCACCTCGCAGTTCGTGATGTGGGCACAGATGTCCTCCCCGTTGATCATCGGTTCGGACCCGCGCACGCTGCCGCCGTCGATGGTCTCGACGTTGAAGAACCCGGAGATCCTCGCGGTCAACCAGGACCCGCTGGCGATCCAGGGAGTGCGCGTGGCGTCGACCGGTGACACCGACGTGTACAGCAAGGTGTTGTCGCGCAAGGGTGAGCGCTCGGTCGTGCTGCTGAACCGCCGCGACGTCCCCGCCGAGATGACGGTGAACTTCGCCTCCGCGGGTCTGAAGGGCAACGTGGCCGTCCGCGACCTGCGGGCACGCGCTGACCGCGGCACCGCTTCGGAGTCGTACACGGTCACGGTTCCCGCGCACGGCACCGCGATGTTCAGGCTGCGCGGCACGGACCTCGTGCCCGGTGAGGCCGTCGGTTCCGATGCCACTGCGTCACCCGCGATCGCTCGCGTCGGCGACGAGGCGTTGGTGTTCTCACGTGGTGTCGGCGGCGAGCTGAAGATGCTCCGGGGCGGCAAGTGGTCCAGCCTGGGCAAGGCGATCCAGGGTCAGCCCGCCGTCCGCACCGTCGGTTCGGACGTCGAGGTCACTGTCCGCGGCACTGACAACCGTGCCTGGCAGCGGACCCTCCACAACGGACGCTGGGGCACGTGGAAGTCGCTGGGCGGCAAGCTGACCGACGCGCCTTCGGTCTCCGCGGACGGCACGCTCGTGGCTCGCGGCGTCGACGGCGAGGTCTGGCAGTACAACGGCATGTGGACTTCGCTGGGCGCGCCCGGTGACGCCCCGATCTACGGCAGGCCGAGTGTCGCCGGCGGCCAGGTGGCCGTGCGGACCGCGGACGACAGCGTGTGGGTCCGGCCGGTGAACGGCGGCGAGTGGGCGTCACTCGGAGGCGTGATCTCCGGCAGCCCGACGCTGGTCGAGTACCAGGACCGCGTCTACCTGTTCGCCCGGGCCAGCGACTACACGCTCTGGCAGGTCAACCGCAGCGACGGCGCCTGGGGTGGCTGGTTCAACCGTCCGGAGTTCCCGAGCAACTCGCTCGTCGGCGCGGTGGGTGCTACTGCTGGACCCGACGGCTCCGCGTGGACAGTGGTGCGCGGACCGGACAACAAGGTCTACCGGCAGAAGCTCTAGGAGAACCTGCATGAAGTGCGCGGTGGTGTCGGGTGCGGCAGCGGGAATCGGTGCCGCCACGGCACAGCACCTGACCGAGAACGGCTACCGGGTGATCGGCGTCGACATCGCCGGTGACGTGGCGGTGAAAGGTGACGTCAGCGACCCGGAGACGTGGCAACGGGCGGTGGAGCTGAGCGACGGCGGCGTGGACGCGTTGGTGTGCAACGCCTACACGGTCACCGTCGCCCCGCTGGACCTGACCACGCCCGCCGAGTGGGAACGCCAGCTCGCGGTCAACCTCGGCGGCGCGTTCCACGGCCTGCAAGCCTGCCTGCCGTCACTGAGGCAACGCGGCGGCTCGGTCGTGCTGGTCTCGTCGGTGCACGCGCACTTCGGCATCCCCGGCCACGGCGCCTATGCGACCACGAAGGGTGGGCTGGTCGCACTGACCCGCCAGCTCGCGGTCGAGTACGCGCCGGACGTCCGGGTCAACGCGGTGCTGCCCGGTCCCGTGCTGACGGCGGCGTGGGACCGGGTGTCCGTCGAGGATCGGCAACGCAGTGCCCGAGCCACCCCGGCCGGACGCCTCGGCGACCCGGCCGAGGTGGCGTCGGTGATCGGTTTTCTGTTGTCTCCGGGGGCGTCGTTCGTGACGGGCGCGGAGATCCTGGTCGACGGCGGCTGGTCCGCGGCAAAGGACAGTTCATGAAGGTGACGGCGGTCGAGACGTTTCTGGTCGAGCCCCGCTGGCTGTTCCTCAAGGTGAGCACGGACGAGGGGGTGAGCGGCTGGGGCGAGCCCGTGGTCGAGGGTCGTGCCGAGACGGTCCGAGCGGCCGTGCACGAACTGTCCGAGCTGGTCATCGGGCAGGATCCGTTGCGCGTCGAGGACCTCTGGCAGGTCCTGCGCCGCGGCGGCTTCTACCGCGGCGGCCCGGTGCTGTCGTCGGCGCTCTCCGGCTACGACCACGCGCTGTGGGACATCGCCGGCAAAGCCCGCAGCCTGCCGGTGCACGAACTGCTCGGCGGCCCGGTCCGCGACCGCGTGCGCGCCTACTCGTGGGTGGGCGGCGACCGTCCTGACGGCATCTTCGACGCGGTGGCCCGGCAGGTCGAGGCCGGTTTCGGCGCGGTGAAGATGAACGCGACCGCTGAAATGCGCCCGATCGCCTCGCCTGCCGAGGCTCAGGCGGTGCTGGAACGCGCGCGGGAGGCCCGTGCGGCGCTGGGACCCGACGGCGACCTGGCCATCGACTTCCACGGCCGCGTTTCTCCTGCCATGGCACGACGTCTGGTCCGCATGCTGGAAGAGGTGCAGCCGATGTTCGTCGAGGAACCGGTGCTGCCCGAACTCCCGCCCGAGGTGCTGGCATCGGTCGTCCAGGCGTCCACCGTGCCGATCGCGACGGGGGAGCGGCTGTTCTCGCGCTGGGAGTTCAAACCGGTGCTGGACGCGGGCGTCGCCGTCGTGCAGCCCGACCCCTCGCACGCGGGCGGCATCTCGGAGCTGCGTCGGATCGGGTCGCTCGCCGAGGTCTACGGGGCGTCGATCGCGCCGCACTGTCCACTCGGGCCGATCTCGCTGGCGGCGTCGCTGCAGGTGGCGTTCACGACGCCGAACTTCCTGATCCAGGAACAGAGCGCGGGCATGCACTACAACGGCACCGACCCGGCGTACCTGGTCGACATGGCGCCGGTGCGGGTCGTGGACGGCTGGATCGCCCGGCCGACCGGGCCCGGGCTGGGCGTGGAGGTCGACGAGGAGGCCGTGCGCCGGGCCGCGGAGATCGGGCACGCGTGGCGGTCGCCGGTCTGGCGGCACGACGACGGGGCCTTCGCTGAGTGGTGATCTGCTACCAGTCCGCCGTGGCTTCCTCGAAGTGACGCCGGACGGCCTCGGGATCCGGGCCTTCGCCGAAGCGAACTCCAGCAAGACCAGCGTAGGCCGCCACGTCCTTCAGCACGGGCGACACCACGACCCTCCAGGTGGCGGGATCCACCGCCATCAGGCCTCTGTCGAACAGCTGGTGCACGTCGGCGCGCAGCAGGACAACGTCGTTCACGCTGTGCGCACCGCGGTCCTTGAGCGGAATGAGATGGGCTACCTGGATGAGTTCCGCCGGACACGGCCCGGTGACCGCACACGCGAATCCGTAGCGTGCGATCAGCGCCTTCCTGAATCGGGCCTGGTTGTGCCGGGCCACGACCATCGCGCGCCGCGGTGGCTCCTGAGGCTCGGCGGCGATCGGCGTGGTCACCTCGATTCGATCTGAACCGACGTCCTTGCCGGCGATGACGTGCAACGGCTCGATGGCTGTCTCGTCGAGCACCTGTGCACGAGGCACCAGCAGCTTCCACTGGCCTTTGGACGTCTGCGTCAGCGTGTCGAGGCTGATCAGCTGCCAGTGGCATTGTTCTGACGCCGGGTCGTACATGACCAGCAACACGGGCAGTGAACAGTTCAGCCAGTACTCGACGTGCGCAGTCGTCGGGTAGTGCCACCAGCCGAGCGGGGCCGGGCGGTCGAAGTAGCTTCGTCCTCCCTTGATCTGCAGCGCGAGCAGCCTGCCGGTCATCTCACGGTTGCGGCCGATCTCGACGAGGGCGTCCAGGCCGTAGTCGTCGTCTCCGTCCAGAGAGCGGAACGTCCACCGCAGCTTCTTGGTCACAGCGAGGTGAGCCTCGGCGACCGCCACAGCAGCTATCTCCGCGCTCAGGGGCCGGTTCATGGTCTCAAGATCCTAGTCGCTTGCCGGCTCCTGCCAGCGGGCTGCCAGTCGGGTGTGCGGTCGGTGCCAGCGGCTCGGGTGAGCCTGATCTTGCCGCCAACCGGGCGGCACGATCAGAAGGAGCCCGAATGCACGTCACGATCATCGGTGCCGGCCTCGGCGGACTCACGCTCGCCCGCGTGCTGCACGTCAACGGCATCCCTTCCACCGTCTACGAGGCGGAGGAGTCGCCGACGTCGCGCGCGCAGGGCGGAATGCTCGACATCCACGACTACAACGGCCAGCTCGCCGTCGAGGCCGCCGGGCTGATGGCCGAGTTCCAGAGCCTGATCCTGGAAGGCCGCCAGGCGATCCGGGTCCTCGAGTCCGACGGCACCGTCCTGCTCGACAAGCCCGACGACGGCACCGGCGGCCGGCCCGAGGTGCAGCGCGCCGACCTGCGGCAGATGCTGCTCGACTCGCTGCCGGAAGGCACCGTTCGCTGGGCCCACAAGGTAACGGCCGTTGAAGGCAAAGAACTGACGTTCGCCAACGGCACCACCGTCACCGCAGACCTGCTGGTCGGCGCGGACGGGGCGTGGTCGAAGGTCCGGCCGTTGCTGACCGATGCGACGCCCGTCTACACCGGCACGTCGTTCGTCGAGACCTACCTGTTCAACGCCGACACCGCGCACCAGGTCGCTGCGAAGGCGGTCGGCGGCGGCTCGATGTTCGTGCCGGACAAGGGCAGAGGCATCTTCGCGCACCGGGAGAGCGGCGACACCCTGCACGCCTACGTGGAGTTCGTCCGGCCGCTGGAGTGGTTCGACTTCGACGTCACCGACGCACAACGGGTCGCGCAGGAGTTCGAGGGCTGGGCACCGGAGCTCACCGCGTTGATCACCGAGTCCGACACCCCGCCGTTGCTGCGTCCCCACTACATGCTGCCGGACGGCACTCGCTGGGACCGCGTGCCGGGCGTGACGCTGGTCGGCGACGCCGCGCACCTCTCCGTGCCCAACGGCGAGGGCGCCAACCTGGCCATGCTGGACGGCGCCGAACTCGCCAAGGCCCTGGCCACACACACAGATGTCGAAACGGCGCTGCGAGAGTACGAGGAGGCCATGTTCGTGCGCACCGCGGAGACCGCCGAAGACACCGACGGCATCCTCGAGAGCATCTTCGGCGAGGACGGCGCACCGCAGAAGCTGCTCGACATGCTCATGGCAGCTGAACAGCACTGACGAGCAGCGCTTGCGGCTCAGGCATACGATCGTGCGCATGACGCAAGAGGATGGCGATCTGGACAGCCTGGTGCGCAAGCGGATCCGGGCACTGCGGGTCGCGCAGGGGTGGTCTCTGGACGAACTCGCGACCCGCGCCCGGATCAGCCCGTCCTCGCTCAGCCGCATCGAGAACGGCCAGCGCCGCCTCGCCCTGGACCAGCTCGTGACCCTCTCCCGGGCCCTCGACACGTCACTCGACCAGCTCGTCGAGACCGACACCGACGACGTGATCGTCAGCCCGATGATCGACGGCGCGCACGGCACCATGCGGTGGCCGATCAAGGCGGAACCCGGCATGACCGTCATGCGCCAGCGAATGACGACCCCGCCGCCGGACACCACCGCGTCCCTGCGCGCACACTCAGGCCGTGAGTGGCTGGTAGTCCTCTCCGGCACCGCGATTCTGCTGCTGGGCAACCGCCGGATCCGCGTCGAGACCAACCAGGCCGCCGAGTTCCCGACGATGCTGCCGCACGCGATCGGCACCGCCGGCGGCCCGTGCGAGATCCTCGGCATCTTCGACCGCGAGGCCCGCCGCGGCCACAACGCCGACAAGAAGGCCTGATCTTGCGCGGACGGCACGGGCCGAACCGACCGTCTTGCTTCATACGCAAGTGATCGTGCATTAGGCGCACGGCCGACCTACCTTGAGGTTATGAGCGATCACGGACACGGACACGGCCATGGGCACGGCCACGGCCACGGCGACCAGGCAGAAGTTCTCGAACTCGACGCGGAGATCCTCGCCGAGCACACCGCGTCCATCATCGACTGGCTGCCCGTCATGACCCCGCGCCACGTCGTCGACCTGGGCAGCGGTACCGGCGCCGGCACGTTCGCCCTCCTCACCCGCTTCCCCGAAGCCCGCATGACCGCCGTGGACTCCTCGGTCGAGCACCTGAAACGCCTCCACGACAAGGCCTGCGAACAGGGCCTGACCGTCGACACGGTCCAAGCCGACCTCGACACGCAATGGCCGGACCTGGGCACCCCGGACCTGGTCTGGGCGTCCGGCTCCCTGCACCACATGGCCGACCCGGACCACACCCTGCGTCAAATCCACAACACGCTCGCCCCAGGCGGCCTGCTCGCGGTGATCGAGATGTCCGGCATGCCGAAGTTCCTGCCGGACGACGCCCCCGAAAGCCACGTGGAGCAGCACCACCACGACGAACGCGTCCCCCACCGAGGAGCGGACTGGGGCCCGAAACTCACCGCCGCCGGCTTCACCGTGGAAGGCGAACGCACCATCACCGTCCACATCGAACGGTCGCCCGCCGTCGAACGCTATGCACACCTCGTGCTGCGAAGGCTGCTAGACACCGAAGCCCTCGAACGCGCCCTGGGCCGCGACCTCACCATGCGCGCCGAACGTACCGTGTGGGCAGCAAGGAAGGTATGAAAGACGGGTGGAACGCATAGAGGTCTGGCGCGAGTCGCTCGGTCCACTGCCCGGCGTGCGGGACGGAGACGTGCTCGCCTACGAGTTCCAGCTGCCCGACCGGTTCGAGCCGTGGCCCGGCGGCACGCTGCTGGAACGGGTGTTCGTGCTCCTGGACCTCGGCGTCAGCATGTCCGTACCTGCGTGGCAACGCGCACGCCGCACCGACCGCTCCGACGCCGGCCCGACGACCTGGTACGTCGACCTGGTGGCGCTGGAGGAGAAGCCGGGTGCGGTGATCGTCCGCGACCTGTACGCCGACGTCGTCGTGCCGGTCGACGGGCGCCACCAGCGGATGCTCGACCTCGATGAGTACGCCGACGCGATCGAGAGCGGGGAACTGTCCGTTGTGGACGCCATTGACGGATTGCGGCGGTGGCAACGGTTTCTCGATCTGCACCTGCACTCCGAACGTGAGCCGCGAGGGGAGTGGACGGACTTCCCGCCGCGACGGCTGAACGCGTTGATGGCGCTCCCGGCTCCGCTCGGGCCGATCGTCACGGAGCCTTAGAGGCCTCGACCAGCGCTGTCCGCAGCCGGTCGAGCGCATCGGCCCTAGCGCCGACCAACGACGGTTCCGCGACCGAAGCCGCCACCACGGACACGGGACGCGGCGCGGAACTGATCGTGTCGAGCAACGCCGGTCCCCACGGCCCGCCCACCACGACGACCGCGGGATCGGCGAGCGCCACCAACGCCGTGACAACACCACTGACGGCCCGTGCCACCGCTTCCAGCGTCGGGGCGTCGGCGGCCAGCAACCGGTCGACGTCGATCGCCGTCGACCCGGCCTGCCGCAACCCCAGCGCGCCGAACACCTCGATGAACGGCATCGCGCCGGACGGCCCGGCCGTGATCAGGTGCGAGATCTCCCCGGCCAGCCCGGAATGCCCGCGCCGCACCGCGCCATCGGACACAACCGCACACCCCAGTCCCTCGCCCAGGTACAGGTAGGCGAAGTCGGTGACTCCAAGGGCCGCGTGTTCGGCCTGTGCCGCCCAGTTCACGTCGTTGTCCACGATCACGGGGCCGTTCAGGAGCGGCGTCAACTCCGCGACGGGATCCAGCGAGCCCACCAGGAAGGGGGAGTCGGGCAGCTGGACGAGGCGGCCGGTCCGCCGATCAACGGGGTCGGCCGCGCTCACGGTGCACAGCCGGACGTTGTGCGCCGCAACGGTTTCCGCGACGACCGCGGGCAGCACGCCGGCCACTTCCGCCGGTGAGGTGAGCGCGTGGTGCACCGTGGCCACCACGTCCCCGTACGCATCGACGCACTCGGCCGTGACGCCGCCCGGCGCGATCGTCACCACCAACGCCACACCCACATCAGGTGCCAGGCTGTAGAACGAGCCGACTCGGCCCTTGCCGCGCCCGCCAGGGGTGCGTTCGCCGGTGTCGGCGACCAGGCCCTGTTCGACCAACCGCCGCACGGACTCGCCCACGGTCGGCTTGGACAACCCGGTCTCCACCGCCAGCTCGGCTCGCGTCAGCTTCCGCGCGGACATCAACGAGCGCAGCACGTGCTCGTCGGAGATCGAACGCAGCAGCTCCTGCGAAGGCCTGGTCACGGCGCGCATTCTAGTTAGAGGTCTTGCCTACAAGGCTGCGACACGCCTATGGTTCCAAGTAAGGAGGCCTTACTGGAAGGAGTCAAGGTGCTGCCGAACTGGGAGACCATCCCCGCTGACCTGCCGAAAGCCGTTCGTGAGATCAAGAAGGCGATCCGGGCGAACATCGAGGCGTCAGGCCGGACCGTCGAAGAGGTGTTCGCGGTCGTCGAGAAGCAGATCCGGCAGGAGGTCGACGACGTCAAGGCGGGTCAGGGCTGGCCGGTGATCGACTACGCCGACATCGAGGCCGGAACAGCGTCGACAGAGCTGGTCCAACGCCGCGGCTGTCTGGTTGTCAGGAACCACTTCGACCGCGAACAGGCCCAGGCCTGGGACGGGTCCATCGTGGACTACGTCGAGAGCAACAACTTCTTCGAGAACTACCGCGGCCCTGGCGACGACTTCTTCGGCAGCGTCGGCTCGAAGCCTGAGATCTACCCGATCTACTGGTCGCCGGCGCAAACCGAAGCCAGGCAACACGAGCGCATGGCCACGGTCCAGAAGTTCCTGAACGGCCTGTGGAAGCACGACGGCTGGTTCGACCCGGACCGCGACGTCCACTACCCGGACCGCATCCGCAGGCGTCCGCCCGGTGCGAACTCCAACGGCCTCGGCACGCACCTGGACCCCGGCACGCTCGACCTCTGGATGACCACCGAATACCAGCAGGCGTTCCGGCACCTGTTCAACGGCACGGTCGAGCAGTACGACCCGTGGGACGCGGCCCACCGCACGACCGGTCCGCAGTACCCGGGAACCACGATGTGCTCGGTGTTCCGCACGTTCCAGGGCTGGACCGCGCTCTCGGACATGGATCACGACCAGGGCGTCCTGCACACCGTGCCGATCCCCGGCGCGATGGCGTACCTGATGCTGCGTCCGCTGCTCGACGACGTCCCGGACGACGACATGTGCGGTGTGACGGTCAACCAGGTCTTCCCGGTCAACGAGAAGTACCACTCACTGTTGTTAGAGGCTCTAACGGGAATTCCGGACGTTCGCGCCGGTGACTCCGTCTGGTGGCACTGCGACATGATCCACAGCGTCGCGCCCGTCCAGGACCAGCAGGGATGGGGCAACGTCATGTACATCCCCGCCGCGCCGTGGTGTGCGCGAAACGAGCGGTATGCAGCTGAAATACAGCATGCATACGCCACCGGTTCCAGTCCGAGCGACTTCCCGGAAGAGCATTACGAGCGCGACTGGCCCAACCGCTCACGCCCCGAATAGCACCCGGAACACCGCGCCCTCACCCGGCGCGGTGTCCAGTTCGATCCTCCAGCCGTGTGCCGCGACCAAGGCGGCCACGATCGCCAGCCCCAGCCCGGTTCCGCCCGGCCCACGTGCGGAGTCCACGCGGTAGAAGCGTTCGAACACGCGCGAGGCCTGCTCGGCGCTCATCCCAGGTCCGTGATCGCGAACCTCGAACGACCCCGCGGTCAGGCGTACCTCGATCGGCGACCCCTTCGGCGTGTGGATCACCGCGTTGTCGAGCAGGTTGGTCAGAATCCGCCGCACCAGCGCCTCATCGGCCTGCACCAGCACCGGCTCGGCAGGCAGCTCCAACGCGACGGCCCGCTCCGGCTCGCGCATGCGGGCCTCGACGACGGCATCGGTGACCAGCACGACCAGGTCCGCAGTGGACAACGTCAGCGGCTGCTCCGAGTCGAGCCGCGCCAGCTGCAACAGGTCGTCGACGAGCAGGCCCATCCGTTCGGCGTGGTCCTCGATCCGCTTCAGGACCTCCGCGGCATCCGTGGCGGCGCCCTGCCGGTAAAGCTCGGCATAGCCCCGAATCGACGTCAACGGCGTCCGCAGCTCGTGCGAAGCATCGGCGGCGAACTGTCGCATCCGGTTCTCCGACGAGATCCGGACCGCGAACGCCTGCTCGATCTGCCCGAGCATCGTGTTCAACGCCGAAGCCAGCCGCCCGACCTCGGAGCCGGGCCGCCGCACAGGGACTCGCCGAGACAGATCACCGTCCGCGATCTCCCCGGCGACCTGTTCGACCTCCTCCAACGCCCGCGTGGAGGCGCGGACCAGGGCATACCCGGCCATCCCGACGAGAATCAACGCGCCGAGGCTGATCAGCAGGAACGCCAGCCGCAGGTCGTCGACGGCCTTGTCGACCTCGGACTGGTCGGTCGCCACGATCAACTCGGCGCCGTCGAGCTGCCGCATCACCAACCGATGCGAGCCCACCGAAACGTGCTCGCCCTCAGTCAGCTGCCCGTACCCCGGCAGCCCTTCGAAAACCGTGCCGGACAGCACCTCGGACGGCGACCGAAGAATCACGTTCTCCCGCGTGGGAAACTGCCGAGGCAAGGACGCCACCCGGTCGATCCGCGCGTCGAGCTGGCCGAGCAGGTACCGCTCCATCACCTGCGACCCGATCAGCCACGTGCCGAACAGACCCGCGCCCACCAGGGCGACGAGCACGACCACCAGCCGCACGCGCAACGTCATGAGCGGATCATGTACCCGAGACCGCGGACGGTGTGGATCAGGCGAGGCTCGGACGCGTCCACTTTGCGCCGCAGGTACGAGATGTACGACTCGACCACCCCGAAGTCCCCGTCGAAGTCGTGCGACCACACCTGATCGAGTATCTGCGCCTTCGACAACACACGCCCGCTGTTGCGCATCAGGTAGTGCAGCAACCGGAACTCGGTCGGCGACAGCTCCACCACCCGCGACCCGCGCCGCACGATGTGGCTCTCCACGTCCAGCGACAAATCACCGCAGGTCAACGCCTCGAACGCGTGCCCAGGCCGGGTGCGGCGCAGCACGGCCGTCACCCGCGCGATGACCTCCTCCAGGCTGAACGGCTTGGTGATGTACCCGTCGCCGCCGATGGACAGGCCGGTGATGCGGTCGTCGGTGCTGTCCCGCGCGGTCAGGTACAGCACCGGCACCTGCACGCCGCCGGAACGCAGCCGCCGCACCACCTCGAACCCGTCCCGGTCCGGCAGCATCACGTCCAGCAGCACCAGGTCCGGCGCCTCGGAACGCGCCGCCTGCAACGCTTCGCCGCCGGTCGCCGCGCTCGACACGGTGAACCCGGCGAACCGCAGGCTGGCGCACAGCAGCTCGCGGATGCTGGGTTCGTCCTCGACGACGAGCAACCGGCCGCGTTCCACGCGTTGATCCTGCATCAGCCGGTGGCGGGCCGCTGCGTGATGGTCTGCCCGGTCACCGTGCCGTCCGAGCCCGCCTGGCCCTGCACGACGACCTGTTGGCCTGCCTTCAGATCGGCCAGCTTGCCGTCGGACGTGATCTGCACCTTCGTGGTGTCCGAAGTGGACACCTTCACGATCTGACCGTTCTGGGTCTTCACGTACACGGTCGTGCCGTCGACGTGGTCGATCGTGCCGGTGGTGCCGCGCCCGAAGTTCCCGCCGTTGGGCCGTTGCTGGGCACCAGACGGCGGCGTGCCGTTGAACTGACGCCCAGCCGCGTTCTGGCGGGCCGGGGTTTCGCTGGCACCGAAGGACTTCTGCACGAACACCCCGCCGACGAACGCCACGATGGCGAGCACCGCGACACCCAGGATCACCGTGGTCTTGCCGAAGCCTGCCTTGCGTTCCTTCAGCTCAGCCGAGATGTCGTTCTCCAGCGGCTGATCGAGAGGACTGGTCACGTCAAGTACTCCTATTCGTGCCTGAGGGCTTCGATGGGACGGAGCTTCGCCGCGCGCGAAGCCGGGTAGCTGCCGAAGAACAGGCCGATCAACGCCGACACCGCGAACGCCAGCAGCACCGACGACGGCACGAGCACGGGCTGGATGCCGGCGATGGTGAACCGGCTGCCGATCACCCCGGCCGCGACGCCCAGGAAGCCACCGAACAGGCTCAGCAGCGTCGCCTCGATCAGGAACTGGCCGAGGATCGACGATCGCGGTGCTCCAACAGCTTTGCGGATGCCGATCTCCCGGATCCGCTCGGTGACGGTGACCAGCATGATGTTCGTGATGCCGATTCCGCCCACCAGCAACGAGATCGCAGCCACTGACGCGAGCAGCACGGTGAACGTCTCCGTCGTCGCGGTCCGCGCGGTGAGCAGCTGGTCCTGGCTGAGGATCCGGTAGTCGGCGGTGTCGGTGACCTTGTGCCGCCCGTTGAGGATCGTGGTCACCTGGGCCTGCGCGTTCGGCAACGCGTCGGCCGATCGCGCCTGCACGACGATCTGCGTGAGGCTGCCGTAGCCGGTCAACGCGTTCTGCGTGGTCGTCAGCGGCGCCACGGCCATGTCGTCGGCGTCCTGCAACCCGCTGGAACCCTTGGCCGCCAGCACTCCCACGACGGTGAACGGGATGTTGTTGACCAGCATGGACTTCCCGACCGGATCGGTGCCGGGGAAGAGCTGCGTGGCCACGGTCGCGCCGATCACGACGACCTTGCGCGCCTGCTGGACGTCGTTGTCGGAGAACAGGTTCCCTTGCGCGACACCGCTGTTCGTGGTCTCGAAGTAGCGCGGATCCGAGCCGATGAACTGGCTGATCGCGTAGCTCGTCGTGCCGTAGCCCGCGGTCGCCTGCGCGTTCACGACCGGCGACGCGTACTTGACGTCGGGGGAGTCGGAGCCGACCAGCGCCGCCGCGTCCGCCGTGGTCAGCGGCTTGACGGTGCTGCCGGGCTGGGCGCGCTGCGGGCTGATCGTCAGGATGTTCGTGCCGAGCCCCGCGATGCTCTGCTGCACCGCGCTGGACGCGCCGTTGCCGACCGCGATCAGCAGGATCACCGACGCGACACCGATCAGGATGCCCAGCGTCGTGAGGCCGGAACGCATCTTGTTCGCGGTCAACCCGCGCACGGCGAACGCGGCGATTTCGAAGAGTCTCACACCAGCACCCCCGCGACCCCGCCTGTAGGAACCCCGTCTGTGGGAACACTGCCGTCCACCACGCGAACAGTGCGCATGGCGTGGCTGGCGACCTCGTCCTCGTGCGTGATCAACACGACCGTGCGCCCACTCGCGTTGAGGCGGTCGAGGATGCCCAGGACCTCGCGGCTGGACTCGGTGTCGAGGTTTCCGGTCGGTTCGTCGGCAAGCACGATCGCGGGTGACGTGACGAGCGCACGCGCGATGGCGACGCGCTGCTGCTGTCCACCGGACAACTCGTTGGGCCGGTGATGCGTGCGGTCCGCGAGACCGACTAGTTCGAGAGCGGCAAGCGCGCGCTCACGACGTTGGGCACGCCGAACTCCCGCGTACACCAGCGGGAGTTCGACGTTCGCGAGTGCCGTGGTGCGCGGCACCAGGTTGAAGGACTGGAAGACGAACCCGATCTTCCTGTTGCGCAGCAAGGAAAGCTGTTCCTCGTCGAACTCGCCGGTGTCGATCCCGTCGAGCAGGTACTTGCCGGACGTCGGCACGTCGAGGCACCCGAGGATGTTGAGCAACGTCGACTTGCCCGACCCCGATGCGCCCATGATCGCGATATACTCGCCCTTCTCGACGGTCAGATCGAGCCCCCGCAACGCATGTACGGCCGTGTCTCCGGCGCCGTACGTCTTGCGGAGGTTCCTGACCTCGATGACCGGGCTCATCGACCGGTCCCGGTGAAGCCGCCGCCGTTGCGCTGGCCGCCGGTGCCGGTTCCGGGCAGGGTGCCCGGCTGCTGCTGACGGTTCTGGTTGGTCGACGTCGTCACCTGCGGCAGCACGACTTCCTCACCGGCGGTCAGCCCGGACTTGATCTCCACGTACTGGTCACCGCGCACGCCGATCTCGACCGTCTTGCGGGTTTCCGCGCCGTTCTCCATCACCTGCACGCTGCTGGCGCCGCTGACGGTCTGCACCGCCGCCGCCGGTACCGCGAGGACGTTGGCCGCCGAGCTGACGGTGACCTCGACGCTCGCCGACTGACCGGGCCGCAGCCCCGCCGGCGGTTCCGTCAACGTCAGCGTCACGCCGTACTGAACGACGTTGTTCGAGGTCGTGGGTGTGAGGTCGACCTGGGTGACCTTGGCCTGGATCGGCTGCGTCGACATCGCGTTGACCGTGACGGACGCCGCCTGGTCGGCCTTGAGCTTGCTGACGTCGGACTCGGAGACGTTCGCGTGCAGCACGAGGTTCTTCAGGTCCGTGACGACCACGAACCCGGACGCCGTCGTTGCGGTCGTGCTCGTGGTCGAACTGGTGCTGCTGGACGAACTGCCCGAACCCACCTTCTGCCCCACGGACCCGGTGACCGACGTGATGGTGCCGTCGCCTGGTGCCGTCAGCGTGGTGGCCGCGAGGTTGTCCTTCGCTTGCTGAAGCGCGAGCTGCGTCTGCCGGTACGCCGTGAGCAGCGCGGTCGTGCCGGTGCCCTTGTCCAGTGCCGCGTTCAGGTTGCCCTGCGCGATGTCGACCTGCAGCTGAGCCTGCGTCGGATCGAGCTTGGCGAGCTGCTGGCCCTTGGTGACGACGTCGCCGACCTTGACGTTGACCTCGGTGACCGTGCCGCTGGCGCCGAACGACGCGGCGGCGCTGAACGAGCTCTGCACTGTCCCGGACGCCGTCACCGTCTCGCTGACGTCGCGGTTCGCGGCAGCGGCTGTGCGGGCGGCGGTGGGCTGGGCACTGCCGGAGGAGCCGAAGAACACCAGGTAGCCGGCCACACCGGCGCCGAGGAGCACCACCACCAGCAGTCCGTTGATCAACAAGGATCTGCGACGTCGAGTCATGGCCAGGGATGGTCGTCCCCCAAGCTGTGGCGCGGCTGCGAGTTTCCTGGCAGTGCGCTGAAGATCAGCCGGTACGTTTTCACCCGAACGAGCACCTTAATTGCTCGGGGAGCAAGCCCTAACGTCGAACCATGGCCACGACCACTCCATCCACCGCGTACAGCCGGGATCTCGGCGACGAACTGCGCCGGTTGCGCGAGACCTGCACCGGTCTGACCGGTGCCTCGCTCGCCGTCCGCCTCGGCTGGGATCCCAGCAAGCTCTCGACCCTGGAAACCGGCAAGTACCGGGGGAGCGAGATCGACCTCGTGCAGTACTTGTCCATGTGCGGCAAGGACATCGACTTCTTCGAGGAGTTCAAGCAGCGATACCGGTACGCGTTCGAGGAGTACATCGTCCAGGCCTCGGACAACCTGCGCACGCTCACCATGGCGGAGTCCACCGCCAAGACGATCATGCGGTACGACACGCAGTCGGTCACCGGTCTCCTGCAGACAGCCGAGTACGCCGGCGCCTGGTACCGCATGGGTGGATTCGTCACCGAGGATCGAATCCCGTCACTTGTGCAACTCCGGACCGACCGTCAGTCACTCCTGCGGCGACACGATCGGCCGGATTGCTTGTTCTACATCCACGAGTACGCACTGCAGACGCAAGTCGGGGACGCCCGCATCATGCAGGACCAGTACTCCAGGTTGCTGCGCAGCGCGCATTTCATCCGGGTGGTCCCTGTTGGCGCGCCTGTGGTCGCCGCCAACTGCACCCTGTGGGAGTTCGACAAGGCGATGCCGGTGGCGTTCATCGAGGGCGACCTGGTGAACGTGTTCGTCCAGGATCCCGGCGCCATCGTGAGGGCCCGTCTGCTGTTCGACCGTTTGGCTGAGGTCGCCTTGGATGCGGAACAATCGCGGAGCAAGCTGGCGGAGTTCGCCGGCCGACCGCGAGAGGACCTCGATGACGCAGGAACGGGTATGGCGTAAGAGCAGCTACAGCGGTGCGACGGAAGACGGGGACTGCGTCGAGGTGTCGCTGGCCTCCGACGCTCTCGTCCGTGACTCGAAGAACCCGTCCGGAGGCGTCCTGACCTTCACTTCGACCGCGTGGAAAAACTTCCTCGAAAACCGTTGAACCATCGCCCGTCTCAGCACGTGTTCCCGCCGTCGAACGGGATCGAGGGGGACGGGTCATGGACGAGAAGACGGTGCTGCTGGGCAAGGTCGGGCCAACGGTGATGCTGCCGCGCCAGGGCGCCCAGGTGCTTCCGCTGCGCAAGTCCACCCCGCTGCGGGTGGACGTCGCGGGCGGCGGCCCCGTCGGCCTGGCGTTCGCCTGCACCCTGAAGTCGATGCTGGGCGACCAGGTGTCCGTGCGCATCCACGACCGCCGCTGGATGCGCCAGGGCGACCGAGTCGTCTGGCGCGGCTCGGCCGAGGGCAACAACCGCCGCGAGCAGGTCGTGACGCTGCAGAGCAACGTCTGGGCCGCCCTGCCCTCCGAGGTCCGCCAACGCCTCTTCACGCCGGGCAAGTTCTCCGAGATGTGGCCGCTGGGCCCCGACTCCCCGGAGTCCAAGGGCCGCCCGCGCAACATCAAGATCCGCTGGATCGAGGACGCCCTCCTGGACATGGCCCAGGACGTCTACAACATCGAAGTGGTCCCCGCCGCGTATGTGAAGCCGGACCGCTGGGACGGCGTGCACGTCCTGGCCATCGCCGACGGCGCCAAGTCCGCCACCCGCGACTCGCTGTCGTCGCACTTCGGCACCCCGAGCCGTGAACTGTTCTCAGTGGACGGTTCCCCGCTGGACGAGCGCGTCCTGGGCATCCGCGTCACCGCGAAGGTCCCCGACGAGCACACCGTCCCGCTGACCGTGGCGCAGAACAGGTTCCTCTTCAACTCACTCGGCGGCGGCTTCATCAACATGCGCCTGACCGCCGAAGAGGCCTCCGAAATCGTGGCCCTGGGCGAAAACGGCCCGGTCTCGTGCATCGGCAAGTTCGGCTGCACCATGCGCCCGTCCGGCACCCGCTTCGTCTGCGACCGCCACCGCGCCGTCTTCAAGCCGTCGGTCGACAAGCTTTCCTACCTGTGGCCCCGAATCCTGGACGGCCTGCGCTTCTTCGGCGTCGGCGCGGCCGATGTCGTGGGCATCAACTCGTTCACGCTCGGCATGCAGCAGATGTCGAAGTTCACCGCCCAGCTCGCCCCTTCGACGTTCGGCTTCCTGCTGGGCGACGCGGCCAACTCGCTGCACTTCTGGCCGGGCCGCGGCCTGAACACGGGCCTGAAGAGCGCCCTGTCGCTGGCCGTGAACCTGCAGAAGCGTTGGCGCGGCTCAGCTTTCCGCGCTGCCGACTTCGCCCAGCACGAGGGCATCATGCAGCAGCTCCAGTACCGCGAGAAGTCCCGCGCCTGGACGACCATGCTCATGCCGGACTCCGAGGGCGTGCCGCGCGGCATCGAGGACCGCATCCGTACGGGCCTTGACGGCCCCTTCGACCGTGCGGCTTTGGTCAAGACGTTGTTCGAGCGCGTGCTGGGCATCAAGAAGCGCCTCGGTGACCGGATGGGTTCGCTGGCGACCGACGAGTGGTACTACGGCCGCATCAACGCGATGGACATGCGCACCTTGAAGGTGATGGTGGAGTCCGGGCCGTGGATCACGCGGGAGATCGGCGGCGAGGAGGTCGTCATTCCTTCGGCCGAGCCCGCTACCGTTCAGGAACCTGTTCGCCGGGGTCTTTCACTGGTCTCCTAGGGCAATTCGTTGCCATTTCACGGACAATTCCAGGTCGCATTGAATCGGCTACCGGCTCGTGGTCGAGACTGCTACTTTGTGACCTCGTCGGGATCGTCTGCAGGGGCAAAGTCATGGACATCGTCTGGATCCTGGTGCTCGTTGTTGTCGCCATTTTGCTTGTTTGTGCTGCCGTCTGGCTTCGGATCTGGTTGTCGCACCGCGCGGTGACGAGCGTGGACGAATATCAGGAGGAATGTCCGACGCTGGAGATCCTGCCGGTTCCGGTGGACCACCTGCCCGCCGACGAGGGCCCGGTTGTGGAGCGGGAGTGGTTTCGGCCCAGTCGAGAGCCCGACGCCGTGGAGACCCAGAACGTCGAGGCCCGCCAGGACCCTCCCCGTGGGCAGGCCGCGCCTGGCTTGGCGGCTCGCCGCGCAGAGTCCGGCCGAGCCTTTGGCCAGGCAGCCGGCCAGTTGGGTTCTGGTCAGGCTGCGGCCGGCCTGGCGTCTGGTCGGGCGGGTGCCGGCATGATGGGCGGTCAGGCGCCCAGTGGCAGGGCGGCTGCTCCGGCAGCCGGATACGCGACGACTGATGGCGGGGGAGCGGTCTTTGACGGCCACTCGGGACAGATCTGGATCATCGACGACTCGACGGCCGACCGGCAGAACGGCATCAGTCCGCCGGCGATCGGCGCCGACTCGGGCGCGGACAGGGTTGTTCCCATCGACGCCCACGCCCCCGACTGGCCGTCTTTCGACCTCCGGTCAGGCGCCGGCGGTGAGGATCCACTTCCCCGCAGCGGCCTGTTCATCCGGCGCAACAACGCGTTCGGCACCAAGGCCACCCTCGGCATCGCGGACCTGATCGATCACGGGGTTCTCATCGATCAGACGCAGATCCGGTTCGACGATTTCATCTCGTCGGATCCTTCTGGAATTCCCGTGCCGGCAACCTCTGATGCCATAGCCGTCAGCTATGGCACGTGTGCGACTAAGCAAAACTTCTGCGCCAACAGCAACACCACCCATTTCGTTGAACTGGCTTTGCGAGCCGGCGAGATTCCGCAGAGCGCACCGTCGGCCCGGGAATCTCTGCCGGTGAACTTCGTGTTCGTGGTGGACACCAGCGGCTCGATGGAGGGTTCGAAGCTCGGCACCGTGAAGGCGGCGCTCCGTGAGCTCTACTCCCAGCTGCGCGACACCGACATCCTGGGAATCGTCACCTTCGACACGCAGGTCCGCACGGTGCTCAAGGCGACACCGAAGAAGGGCATCTCCACGACCCAGTTCGAGGTCGTCGTGGCCGGGCTGTCCGCGTACGGCGGCACGGACATCAATCTCGGCGTCCTCTACGGCATCGACGAGATCGCTCGGCACTCGCGGACGGACATGGTCAACTGCCTGTACCTGTTCTCCGACGGCGACCCGAACTCCGGCGAGCACGACTGGATCACCATCCGCCGCAACATCGCCGATCGCATCCGCGGCGACCTCACCCTGTCCTGCTTCGGGTTCGGCAGGGAGGCCCGGATGCGTGAGCTCGAAGCGCTGGCCGGCATCACGGGCGGCTCCTGCACGCTGGTGACCGACCCGGACGACGTGCGCCTCAACCTCGCCGAAGATCTGGCCAGGCGCGAACACCTCGCCGCCATCAACATCCAGCTGCAGATCGAGCTCGACGCGACCGTCACCGCGTGGCACCTCTACGGCCACGACCTGATCACCGACCCGTCCAGCCGCGCCCGCGTCGAACGCGACGTGGCAGCCGCGAAACACCGCGCCCGCGACGAGATCGGCGTCGAGTCGTTGCCCGATCTGGTGACCGAGGACGACGGCATCCGCATCTTCGCGCCCGATCTGGCGTTCGACGAGACGTACTGGGTCGTCCTGGAAGTGCGGGCACCGGCCGGCTGGACGGGGTTCGGCAAGGCGACGGTCCAGTACGTGGACGCCGTCGCCAAAGACAACCGCCGGCACGTCGTGGACCTCGGCCCCGACACGACGATCGCCGCCGAAACGGTGTTCGCGCACGCGGTCGGCCTCCGGACCAGCGAGATCACGTTCTGCGCGCTCGACGACCTCTACCACGACGACAGGGACGCGGCCAGGCGTCGCCTGGCCGAGCACGTCGACCTTCTCGGTGCCGCCCACGCCCACGTCCCGGCCCCGCAGTTCCGCGACGACCAGATGACTTTCCGGAAGCTGATCAGCCTGACGAGCAACCTCGGCCTGGTCCGGGCGTGGACCGACCGGGGAGACACCGGCTACACGATCTTCGCCATGAACAAGTTCGGCCAGAGCAGGTCCGGTTTCCTCCGCAACCGCTTCAGCTAGCCAGCTCCGCAGCGGTCCTGCCGGCAAAGGATGTTCTCGACGACCTCGTTGCGATCGGTCACCCGCCCGGCAACGTGTCCGACACCCGTCCATCTTCACCGCTGGGCGAGGTACACCCAGGCATCCGCACCCGACCCGAGCCGGACGAGCGCCCGCCGGTAGTCGTCGACCTCGTAGACGTCGGCCGCCGCCAACTCCTCCGTCGTCACCTCGAGGACCGTGCCCGCGGTCGTGTCGGCGGGGTCGCCGGTGCGCCGGACGATCGGGTGCCGGTCCGTTCCGCTGACCGCGATCACGGCAGGGTCGGTGATCGTCACCCAGTCCTGCCGGAAGCCCGGCAGCACTTCCGGTGAGCCGTGCAGTTCCCGGCCGAAGTGCTCGCGCTGAACCGACGGCGTCTGCAACGTCCCGTACGAGAAGAGGTTCACCACCGCATCGGCCGGCCCGCCGATCCGCCGCAACACCGGCTGAGCGACATCCGCGTTCCCGAGCACGATGGAAGCGCTGTCCGCCGGTCCGACCTCGTCGAGGTACCGGCGACTGGCAGCGTGATACCGCTGGTCAAACGCCCGCTCGGCTTGCTCCAGCCCGCCGAGCAGCTCGGTGTCGCGGCGCGTCCCACGATCCCGTGCCACCTCGAACGGCGTGTCGACGAAGACAACCTCGTCCCAGATGAGCTCCCGCTGCAGGAAGCTGCCGTCGACGACGAGCACCAGGTCTGCCGGAGCTTCGATCGGCGGTTCGTCGATCGGTGCGTCCGAGCGGAGGTCGATGATCCGTTGCCGGTACTTCCGATCCCCTCCGGGCCCGAGCGGCTCCAGCACCAGTCGCTCAAAGGACGCGAAGTCGTAGGCGTCGGCGTAGTACCCGTCCGCGGAGTCCCGTCCCAAGCGATGCCGGACCACCCGTGGGTTGTGGAACCCGTCCATCGACAGGTGCGCCGCTGCCCGTCCACGTTCGACCAGCGCAGCCGTCAGCTCGCGGGCAAGGGTTGTCTTGCCGGACGCCGTGATCCCGTCGACTGCCACGCGCAACGGATGTCCAGGTCGCTGTTGAGCGAGGTGGTCGGCGATCCTGCCCAGCACGCGGTCTCTGACGATCATGCGACCGAGCCTATGTCAGTCCTCCTCGACCTCGCGCCGCGCCAACCGCACCTCCTCGATGTCCAGCCGCCGCTGGATGGTCCGCAACACGATGTCGTCGATCGCCGCCTCGTCACGCAGCCGTACCACCGTCGCCCGCTTGTGCGAGATCAGTTCCAGCCGCAGAGCCGCGTACTCGACCTCGGACGCCGCGACCTCCTCGTCGCCGGCTTCCTTGGCCCGCACGACCTCCATGTGGTGTTCGTACTCGGCGAGCACCCGCTTGTAGACGACGTCGCGCACGCCGACCTTGTCCGCCAGGCGCGGCAACGCCTCGTAGGCCTCCTCGGACGCCGTCGACTGCGCCAGCCGCAGTTCCTCGTCCAGCGCCGTGTCCTCCGGCAGCTGTGAGAACCGGATGATCGACGGCAGCATCAGCGCCTGCACGATCAACGTCAGCACGACCACACCGGACGTGATGAGGATGATCTCCTCGCGGAACGGGAAAGGTCCGCCGCCGACGACGGTCTCGGGCACCGCTAACGCCGCCGCCAACGACACAGCGCCGCGGAATCCGGCTGCCGACGACACCAGCCGTTGCCGAGCACCCACGCGCCGAAGTCGTTGCTGGGGACGGCGATCGATCGCGCGGATGATGTACGGGGTCGTGTAGCTCCACAGCAACCGAGTCCCGGCGACGGTCAGCGCCACCAGGCCGATGCCGCCGAACGCGGTGAGGATCTCGCCGCCGTCCAGCGACCGGATCGCGCTGTGGGCCTGGAGTCCGATCAGGACGAACAGGGCGCCGTTGAGCAGGAACGTCGCGATGCCCCAGAACGCGTAGCTCACCTGACGGGTGTCGGCGGGCACGATCCGCGGGCCGACCCGCGCCAGCGTCAGGCCGCACGTCACCACGGCGATCACGCCGGAGCCGTGGACCGTTTCGGCCAGCAGGAAGGCGGCGAACGGGGTCAGGATGCTGACCACGGTCTCGTGCAACGGGCTGTCGAGGCGTTTGCGCACCTGCACGGCGAGCCACGCGATCGCCAGGCCCGCCACCGCGCCGCCCGCGTAGGACAGCAGCAGCTGCAGGCCGACGCGTCCGGTGCTGAACTGCTGCTCACCGGTCGTGATGGCGATGGCGATCGCGTAGATCACCAGCGCGGTGCCGTCGTTGATCAACGACTCCGCGCGCAGGATCGTCGTGGTCCGGCGCGGCATGCCCCGCGCGATCGCGGACACGGCGGTCGCGTCGGTGGGCGCGAGGGCCGCGCCGAGCACCCACGCCGGGCCCCAGTCGAGGCCCAGCGCGTGGGCGACCGACGCGACCGCTGCGGCCGTGGCGAGCACGAGCAGCGTGCTGAGCAGCACGATCGGGCGGAGGTTGCTGCGGATCTCCCGCAGCGAGGTGTTGAGGCTCTCCCAGTAGAGCAGCGCGGGCAGGAAGATCAGCAGCATCGCCTCCGGCGGGAGGCTGACCTCTTCCAGGGCCGGTACGAAGCCGAGCACGGCGCCGCACACGACCAGCAACACCGGGGCCGCGAGGCGCAACCGTCCTGACACGACACTGCTCGCCAGGATGCACACGCCCAGCACCACTACGAGTTCAAGACCGAGCATGCGCCCAAGATAAGCGGCTCACGCGCTCAGCGCGTCATCCAATTCGGCGAGCAGGCGCGACTTGGGACGCGCTCCCACGATCTGCCGGATCGGCACGCCGTCGCGGAACAGCAGCATCGTCGGCAGCGACATGACCTGGTAGTCGCGTGCGGTGGCGGTGTTCTCGTCGGCATTGATCTTGAGCACGGTCAGGTCGTCGCGCTCGCGGTCGATCTCGTCGAGCACGGGCGAGAGCATGTGGCACGGCCCGCACCACTGCGCCCAGAACTCGACGAGCACGGTGCCGGTCTTCGTGCTCTCCGCGAAGGTGGCGTCGGTCAGCTGCACTGGAACTCCTTGGGTTCGGCCACGAGGCACGGATCCTGAAAGGCGAGCCTGGCCAGCAGGAACTCCCGGACGGCCTGGAGCCGCTCCAGGCACTCGTCCACCTCCGCGAGCTTGCGCTGGTAGACCTCCCGCGAGTCGGGACACGAGTCGCCCGACTCGTGCCCCGCGCGCAGGCACGCCACGAACGGCCGGGTGTCCTCGAGTGACATGCCGACCGCCTGCAGCGACTGGATCTCCCGGACCAGCCGCAGGTCGTTGTCGCTGTACTCGCGGTAGCCGTTGGACGTGCGCTGCGCTTCCAGCAGTCCCTGGGACTCGTAGAAGCGCAGCGCACGCGTGGTGGTGCCGGCTCGCTTGGCCAGTTCGCCGATCCTCATGCCACGACGCTAAACCTTGACGCGCACGTCAAGGCAACATTCTCAGTCCGCGACCAGGCCGGCGAGCTCCCGCTGCCGCCGGATCACCCAGCGTCCCGGCGCGATGCCCGTGCCGCCGTGTTCGGGGTGCAGCAGGTAGACGGGCGCGGTGTTCTCGATGGCGGGGTTCCCGCCGCAGGGCGACCAGCGGCAGGTGCCCGGATCGGCGACGAGGACGTGCGGGTGGCGGCCGTCGCCGCCCTCGACGAGGTGGACGCCCTCGGCCGGTACCCAGCGGTCCGCACTGCTGCCGGAGTCGCCGGTGAGCATCGAGAACGGGATGACGATCAGGTCGCCCTGGGCCTGCAGGCCGTCGACGACGGGGACGGTGGTCTCTCGCTCGAGGTGGTCGAGCGTGTCGACGTTGGTGCGGTCGACGAGTTCAGCAAGGTTCATGGTGTGTTTTAGGTGCGTCGAAGGAGTTGGAGGTACTGGTCGGGCTCCAGCCCGTAGGTCCAGGCCGCGGCGGCGACCGGGTGGCGATACCAGTTGGGCACGCGCAGGCCGTAACGGCGGCGGGTGCCGTCGCGTTCGGCCGAGCCGTTGACGACCACCAGCAGGCGGGCGCGTGTGGGCAGGTCGTAGAGCGTCAGGTGGTGGCCGGGGTTCGCGGGGTCGTGCGCGGTGGAGATCGGGGTCAGCGGCGTGCCGTGCCACGCATACGCGCAGCTGCCGTCCGCGAACTCCACCGCAGGCCCGTTGTCGTTGTGCGGCAAGCGGTCCGCGTCCAGATGCACGGCCACTGGTCGTTCGGCCATGACGCAGACGTCCTCGCGGGGCCACCACCAGCCGGTCGAACGTGCGAGCGTCGCCCATGTGTCGAGCAGCGGGCCGCGAAGTCGTTGGCGCGCATCGAGTTGCGCCAGCCAGTCCGCATCGTGCTGACCGGACCAGCCGAGGCCGCGCGACGACGGCATCGTGGAGTTGACGGCGGGCACCAGGCAATCGCGGATGGTTCGGCGCAGTTGCTCGCCCTGCCAGCCTGAGCGTTGGCGCAGCGGGAGACGCAGTTCCGAGACCTGTGCGGCGATCTGAGCCCCGACGGTCTGCCAGTTGCCGTCGAAGCGGAAGAACTCCTTGGTAGTCAACACCGTCGTGGCCTCGGCAGGGGATCGAACCCAGACGAAGCCGGGCGGTGGCCTGCCGGTGGCCGCGTACAGCTGCGCCACGGCCTGTTCGGCCGCCGGACGATCAGCGGGATCGGTGCACAGCGCGTAGCTCAGCCACCGCGAGGAAATGTCAGGGGAGCGGGTCTCAAGCCCGCTCGGTGCGCTCACAGCGCGAGGGCGCGCACGCCCTTTCGAGTCGACATGCGGAAGATCGTGACACCGAACCGTCCGGAAGCGCAAGCACGAAAATATTCCCGCCCCGCCGCGTTTTCCCACCCAGTGGCCGTCCCAGCGGCCGACCCCTGACCGCGCACAGAATGCGAGGACCCGACGAGAGGGGGACCGGTGGGGTCACCACTGCACCTGGCCGTCGCGTTGCGCGCGACCGGCGACGAGGCGTTCACCGCGAAGCACTGGGCAGGGCTCGTGCGCGAGGCCGAGGAGGCGACGCTCGACTTCGTGACGCTCGACGACTCGCTGGGCGGGGAGCCCGGCCTCGACGCGGTGCTGACCGCGGCCCGCGTCGCGCCGTTGAGCTCCCGGATCGGCCTGGTGCCAACGGCGGTCGTCACGCACACCGAGCCGTTCCACCTGTCGAAGGCGATCGCGACGCTCGACCACGTGAGCAAGGGCCGGGCGGGCGTCCAGCTCACGGTCGCGCCAGATCCGTTGCACGCCAAGCACTTCGGCCGTCGCGACAACCTGGACGACCTGTGGGAGGAAGCCGCCGACTACGCCGAGGTGCTGCGACGGTTGTGGGACAGCTGGGAGGACGACGCCGAGATCCGCGACGTTGCCAGCGGCCGGTTCATCGACCGCGACAAGCTGCACTACATCGACTTCGAGGGCCGTTGGTTCAAGGTGCGCGGCCCGTCGATCACGCCCCGCCCACCCCAGGGCCACCCGCTGATCGCCGCCAGTGAGCCAGGTTTCGCGGACATCGTCTTCGCGGACACCCCCGGCGAACGCGTCTTCCGAGACGTCGAAGGCACGGCCGATCCAGACCAGTTGCTGGCCTGGCAGGCGGAAGGCTTCGCCGGGTTCCGGTTCCACGCCGACCTGCGTGAGATCACGCAAGGCCTCGTGCCCGAACTGCGCAAGCGCGGCCTGTTCCGCAGCGCCTACGAGCACACGACCCTGCGCGGCCACCTCGGCCTCACCAAGCCCGCCAACCAGTTCGCCTGAAGGAGCGCGAGATGACCAAGCAGATCCACCTCGCCGCGCACTTCCCCGGCGTGAACAACACCACGGTGTGGAGCGATCCCCAGGCAGGAAGCCACATCGAGTTCGAATCGTTCGTCCACTTGGCACAGACGGCCGAGCGCGCGAAGTTCGACTTCTTCTTCCTCGCCGAGGGACTGCGGCTGCGCGAGCAGGGCGGACTGATCTACGACCTCGACGTGGTCGGCAGGCCGGACACGTTCACCGTGCTCGCCGCGCTGGCCGCCGTCACCGACCGCCTCGGGCTGGCCGGCACGATCAACTCCACCTTCAACGAACCCTACGAGGTGGCCAGGCAGTTCGCCTCGCTCGACCACCTCTCCGCCGGGCGCGCCGCCTGGAACGTCGTCACCTCGTGGGACGCCTTCACCGGCGAGAACTTCCGCCGCGGCGGGTTCCTCGCCCAGGAAGACCGGTACACGCGCGCGGAATCGTTCCTGCGCACGGCCTGGAAGCTCTTCGACACGGGTGTCGGCGACTTCGAGCACAAGGACCAGCACTTCGACATCAGCGGCACGTTCGGTGTCCCGCAATCACCCCAAGGCCGTCCGGTGATCCTCCAGGCCGGTGACTCCGAGGAGGGCCGGGAGTTCGCCGCCGCCACCGCCGATGCGATCTTCTCGCGGCACGGGACGTTGGAGGCGGGTCAGAAGTTCTACAGCGACGTGAAGGGCAGGCTGGCGAAGTACGGCCGCACGTCCGACCAGCTGGTGGTGCTGCCCGCGGCCACGTTCGTCCTGGGCGACACCGACGCGGACGCGCAGGAGAAGGCGGCCGTCGTGCGGCGCCAGCAGGTCAGCGGTGCGACCGCGATCCGGTTCCTCGAACAGGTGTGGAACCGCGACCTGAGCGGCTACGACCCGGACGGTCCTCTGCCCGACGTCGAGCCGCTGACCGGCGAGAACACCATCGCCAAGGGGCGCGCCAGCGTGCGGATGTTCAAGGACCCGGCGGCCACGGTCCGGGAGTGGCGCGAGAAGGCCGCCGCCAAGAACCTGTCGATCCGGGACCTCGTGATCGACGTGAGCGCACGGCAGACGTTCATCGGGTCGGCGGACAGCGTCGCCACCCAGATCAACGACCTGGTGCAGCAGGACGCGGCGGACGGGTTCATCCTCGTGCCGCACGTGACGCCGGGCGGGCTGGACGAGTTCGCCGACACCGTTGTGCCGTTGTTGCAGGAACGCGGCGTGTTCCGCGCGGACTACACCGGCGAGACCCTCCGGGATCACCTCGGTCTCCGATAGTTGTTCAGCACGTGGACGTCCTTGCCGAGGCAACGGGGTGCTCCTTAACGTGAGCCTCGTTCTGCAAGTGCTCTCATCGGAGCGCAGGGAAGGGAGGGCAGGAATGGTCTTCGCTCTATTTCTGTCCTCCCGCAGGCACATCGATCACGGCCGCGTGTCCAGCGCCGCCTGTACGGGCTGACTTCTCGCCCTCCCTCATCCCGCCCGGCTTCAAGGATGCGCCATGCCCTCTTCCGGCACGCTCACCATCGTGTCCTCAAAGGACAGATCAGAGGATCTGGCCTCCTTACCGGTCGTCGCCGCCCGCCATCCGTGGCGCTGGGTCGGTGTGGTCGCGGTGCTGGTGCTCGCCGCGCAGTTCGTGCACGGCCTGGTCACCAATCCCGGCTGGGACTGGCCGACGTTCGCCCGGTACTTCACCGCCCAGTCGATCCTGACCGCGGTCGGCACCACGATCGTGCTGACCGTGCTGGGCACGGTGCTCGGGTTCGCGCTCGGCATCGTGGTCGCGATCCTGCGGATGTCGCGCAGCCCGTTCCTGTCGGCTGTCGGCTGGACCTACATCTGGGCGTTCCGGTCGATCCCGCTGATCGTGCAGTTGCTGTTCTGGTTCAACATCTCCTACCTCTACCAACGGCTTTCGCTCGGCGTCCCGTTCGGTCCGGAGTTCGTCAGCTTCGAAACCGTCGAGCTGATCAGTCCGATGGGGGCCGCCGTGCTCGGCCTGGCGCTGCACCAGGCCGCCTACGCCGCCGAGATCGTGCGCTCCGGCGTGATCTCCGTCGACCCCGGCCAGCGGGAAGCCGCAGCCGCGCTGGGCATCCCGAAGGGCCGTCAGTTCCGCAGAATCGTGCTGCCCCAGGCGATGCGCGCGATCCTGCCCAACGCGGCGAACGAGGTGATCAGCCTCTTCAAGGGCACGTCGGTGGTGTCGGTGATGGCGATCGGCGAGCTCTTCTACCAGGTGCAGGTGATCTACGGCCGCAACGCGCGGGTCGTCGCGCTGCTCATGGTCGCGACCGTCTGGTACATCATCCTGACCACGTTGCTCTCGGTCGGTCAGCACTACGTCGAGCGGTACTTCGCGCGAGGAGACCGCCGATGATCGAGGTTCTGGGCGTGCACAAGAGCTTCGGCTCGCTCGAAGTGCTGCGCGGGGTGTCGCTGGAGGTCGAGGCAGGCGAGGTCGTGGTGGTCCTCGGACCGTCCGGCTCGGGCAAGTCGACGTTGCTGCGCACGATCAACCACCTGGAGAAGGTCGACCGCGGGTTCATCGCCGTCGACGGCGAGCTGATCGGCTACCGGCGGCGCGGCGGCAAGCTGTACGAGCTCAAGGAACGCGACGTGCTCAAGCAGCGTCGCAACATCGGGTTCGTCTTCCAGAACTTCAACCTGTTCCCGCACCTCACCGCGCTGGAGAACGTGGCGGAGGTCGCCGACCTCGCTGAGGCGCGGCGGTTCCTGGACCGCGTGGGCCTGGCGGACAAGGAAGACGCCTACCCGCGCCAGTTGTCCGGCGGCCAGCAGCAACGCGTCGCGATCGCGCGAGCCCTTGCCACGCACCCGAAAGTCGTGCTGTTCGACGAACCGACCTCCGCGCTGGACCCGGAACTGGTCGGCGAGGTGCTGGACGTGCTCCGCGACCTCGCCCGCTCCGGCACGACGATGGTCGTCGTCACGCACGAGATCGGCTTCGCCCGCGAGGTGGCCGACCGGATCGTGTTCATCGACCAGGGCGTGATCGTCGAGCAGGGATCGCCCAGCGAGGTGCTGGATCACCCGGTGCACGAACGCACCCGCGCGTTCCTGTCCAAGGTCCTCTAGAAGGAGATTGTTGTGCGCAAACCACTTCTCGCCGTTCTTGTCCTGCTCCTCGCTGCCTGTGGCACGGCCGAGAGCGAGCCCGCCTCCAGCGGTGGTGCCCTGAACGTCAACCTCAGCCCGGAGCAGAACCGCGTCACGGCGGCGAAGGACGACAAGATCGCCTCGAAGGTGCCGGAGAAGTTCCGAACAAAGGGCGAGCTGACCATCGGCGGATCCGCCGGCACAGCACCACCTCTGCGGTTCTACGCCACCGACGACAAGACCGTGATCGGCGTCGAGACCGACATCGCGTCCCTGGTCGCCGACGTGCTGGGCCTCGAGCCGAAGCTCGAAGTCGCCTCGTGGGAGAACCTCTTCGTCGGCCTGGACAGCGGCGCGTTCGACCTCGGCCTGTCCAACATCACCGTCACCGAGGCGCGCAAGGAGAAGTACGACTTCGCCACCTACCGGCTGGACACGCTGGCGTTCGAGGCGAAGAAGGGCGGCAGCTGGAAGGTCCGCGAGCCGAAGGACGTGGCGGGCAAGGTGATCGCCGTGACGTCCGGCACCAACCAGGAGAAGATCCTGGTCGACTGGAGTGCCCAGAACGTGGCCGCCGGCCTGAAAGCCACCGACATCAAGTACTTCCAGAACTCCTCGGACTACTACCTCGCGCTGCAGTCCGGACGCATCGACGCCTACCTCGGCCCGAACCCCACCTCGGCTTACCACGCGGCGACCTCCGGTCAGACCGAGGTGATCGGCAACTTCTCCGGCGGCGCGTCCGTCCAGGGCAAGATCGCGGTGACCACGAAGAAGGACAACGGCCTGGTGGCACCCGTTCAGGAAGCGCTGAACCAGGTGATCGCGAACGGCAAGTACGCCGAGGTGCTGAAGCGCTGGGGCCTGTCCGAAGAGGCCGTGCCCACTTCCGAGATCAATCCGCAGGGTCTGCCGAAGACCTGATTGGGGAGAAGGCCATGCGGTTCAGCATCACCATCGACACCGATGACGAGGAAACCGCGCTCCGGCTCCTCGGCGCGTTGAAGGACGCGGGCCTGGTGGACGCCACCGAGGCCGTGGTCGAAGACGTGGACGTCCGGATCCTGCCGCACACCCGGCAGGTTCTCGTCCGGGAGTCGCCCGTCGAGCTCACCCGGCTGGAGTTCGAGCTGTTGTTGTTCCTGTGCGAACACCCCGACCGCGTGCACCGCCGCCGTGATCTCCTGGCGGCGGTGTGGGGAGTCAACGACAACTACAGCGGCGCCCGCACGGTCGACGTGCACGTGCGGCGGGTGCGGCAGAAGCTCGGCTCCGCCGCGGATGTGCTCCAGACGGTGCGCGGCGTCGGCTACCTGGTGGCTTCTTCCGGCCGGGTGCGGGTCGAACGCACGCCGAACGTCGTGCAGCTGGCTGATCGACGGGCCGGATGACCGAGGAGATCCACTGGACGCGGCCGGGCGCTCCCGAGGTCGCGGAGATGATGGCGGAACTGCTGCACGAGTACGTGAGCAGGTACGGTCCGGCGGCCCGGGAGCGGATGGCGCGGTTCCCCGACCACTCGCTGACCCCGCCCGATGGGCGCCTGATGGTGTTGCTGCGCAACGGAACCGCCGTGGCAGGGGGCGCGTTCCGGCGGTACGACGAGCAGACTGCGGAGCTGAAGCGGATCTGGACTCACTCGTCGTGTCGCCGCCAGGGCCTGGCGAGGAAGGTGCTGGAGGCGCTGGAAGACGAGGCGTCGCGTCTCGATTACCGCCGCCTGTACCTGACCACCGGGCCACGCCAGCCCGAGGCGCGTGGGCTGTACCTGGCGGCGGGCTTCACGCCGTTGTTCGACGTGCACGTCCCGCCGGCCGGGCCGCTGCCGTTCGAGAAGGCCCTGCTCGTCAGGCTTTGACCGGCTGAAGCGCTGCCAGCCAGTCCTCCATGACCTCGGCCGTGAGGTGCGCGTCCTCCTTCACCATCACCGTGTGGTCGGTCGCGACGAACCGGGTGTCGTCGGTGGGCACGGCGACGTCGTGGGCTTCCCAGCGGCCGTCAGCCCTAATCCCGCGGTGCTCCCAAGGTGATCCCCATTGGCACATTCGAACGGGCGCACTAGTAGTGGAAACCACAGCTTCTGCCGGTGAGAACGGTTCCATCGAGGGTTGATGGAAGCGCGACCACGCGGGACCGTTCGGGGATCGGGCGGTCCCGGTATGAGCGTGGGCCGGCGGCTGGGTGACCACTGATGGAAACACGAACCCTGGGTGCGGAAAAGGTATCGATGGGGTGATGAATGGGGTTTCACCCAGTTGGGACGATTGATTTCGCAACCATGATCAACTGCGGCTATCGTTCGCGCTCATCACCCGTTTTTCGATTTTGAGGTGGCGTGAAGATGCACCCGCAGTGGCACGTTAGTGCGTTCTTAGCTCCCGTTGACAACGTTGTCAGCAACGAGATAGTGGAGACCGTCCGGGAGTTGAGGGCGCGGGTGCTGTTCGACCGCGGCCGCCGCCCGGCGTTCCTGGCCGAGGACGGCCGGCACGTCGACGATCAGGACCTGGACCACGGCGCCTGGCACTTCGTCGCTCGCAAAGAGCCTGATGGGCCGCCTCTCGGGTACATCAGGCTGTCGACACCGGCCACCGGGGAGCTCTACCAGTCCCGCGCCTTTCTCGGTGTTGCCGGCTATGAGCGGATTCTGCGGGACGCCGGGGTGACGCCAGAGGAAACGTTTGAGCACAGCCGACTCGTGGTCGAGCATCGGGCCAGGAAACTGGGACTCGGTGCCTATTTGAACGCCGTCGCAATTGGTGCCGCGCACGCTCTGGGTGCTAAAGCGATGATTGGTACATCGGGCACCAAAGACGGGCAGCACGAGTTCCACGAGCGTTTTGGTTTCCGGTGTGTCGACGGGACACGCCGCTACGTGGAGCAGTACACCGAAGACGTCGTCATCATGTTCCACGACGTGAGCAAGGGCGCGGGCGAGTACCAGGACCCGGTCACCAAGGCCCGCGAGGAGTTCCCGGGGCTCGCGGCGGTCGACCACCGTCCCGCCATCGCCACCAGCCACCGCAGACCCGAGCGGCTCAGCGCCGGCGCGAACACCACCTCGTGGCAGCCGCTGCTGTTCACCCCCACGGTCGCGACGGACCGGGATGCGTTGCAGACACTGTTGAACAGCGGCCAGGTTCGCGAGATCCACGACACGATCGACGCGCAGATCGACGAACTGATCCGCAGCCGCGAGCCGTGGCTGCCACCCGCGGAGGACCTGACCCAGCGCAAGCACGACCAGCTGGGCGGGCTTTCCGAGTGGGAGTACGGCACCTGGGTCTACTACCCCTGGTCGCAACGGCTCGTGCACGTGCTGCCCCGCGAGGAGTTCCGGCTCGTCCGCACCGACCGCAACCGCGGCAAGATCGAGCGCCCGCAGCAGAGGACGTTGCTGGGCAAGAGGATCGGCGTCGTCGGGCTGTCGGTCGGCAACAGCGCCGCCGTCACGTTCGCGCTGGAGGGCATCGGTGGCAGGTTCAAGCTCGCCGACTTCGACGAGTTCGGACTGTCCAACCTCAACCGCCTCCGCGCCGGTGTGCACCACCTCGGCGTCAACAAGGCGGTGATCTCTGCCAGGCAGATGTTCGAGATCGACCCGTACCTCGACATCGAGATCTTCACCGACGGCCTGACCAAGCAGAACCTGGAAGACTTCGCAGCGGGCCTCGACCTTCTCGTCGAGGAGTGCGACACCCCGTACGCGAAGATCGCCGCCAGGGAGGAAGCCCGCAGGCGCGGCATCCCCGTCGTCATGGACTGCAACGACCGCGGCATGCTCGACGTCGAACGGTTCGACGAGGAGCCCGACCGGCCCCTGCTGCACGGCCTGATCGGCGACATCACCGCCGACGAGCTGGAGAACCTCACCAAACCGCAGAAGGTCGACCTCATCCTCGCGATGGTCGACGCGGAACGGATCAGCCCCGAGCTGCGCGCGTCGTTCGACGAGCTCGGCAAGACGCTCAGCAGCTGGCCGCAGCTCGCGTCCGGCGTGGCGCTCGGCGGCGCGCTGACCGCGGAGGTCGCCCGCCGGATCCTGCTGGGCGGCGAGTGCGCGTCCGGCCGGTTCTACGTGGACTTCGCCGAACTGATCACGCCCGCCACCAACACCGCCAGGAGCCTCGTGTGATCCCGGTGGCGTTGCGCGGAACCGGTGTCCACCTCCCCGAACGGATCGTCACCAACGACGACCTCGCGCGGATGGTCGACACGTCCGACGAGTGGATCACCAGCCGGACCGGCATCCGCGAACGGCGCTGGCTCGCACCGGACCGCGCGGTCTCGGACATGTGCGTCGACGCGGCACGGGACGCGATGACGTCGGCAGGCACGACGGCCCAGCAGGTCGACGTGATCATCGTCGCGACCTACACCTGGGACCAGCCGCTGCCGTCCACGGCGTTGATCGTCAAGGAGGCAATCGGCGCGCACCGGGCGCTGACGCTCGACGTCACGCAGGCGGCGTGCGCGAACGGCGTGCAGGCGTTGCTGCTCGCGGCACACCTGCTGCAGTCCTCGGCAGCCCGCACGGTGCTGGTGATCGCGGCGGACTGCGCCAGCCGCGTCACCGATCCGCAGGAACGCACCACGCGGATCTTCTTCGGCGACGCGGCCGGAGCGGCGGTCCTCACGGAAGGCGACGGCGGCAGCGGCCTGCTGGCGTGGGACTTCGGCTCCGAACTGTCCTACGACGTGCAGATCAAGGCCGGCGGGTCGAAGCTGCCGACGTCCGAGACGACGGTCGCCCAGCGCGAGCACTTCCTCGCGATGAACGGCAGGGCGGTCTGGGACACCGCGACGAGGTGGCTGCCCGACAGCATCCTCACCGCGGCGGCGCAGGCGGAGGTGCCGATCGAGCGGATCGACCACTTCTTCCTGCACCAGGCCAACCTGCACATCGTCAACGCCGCGCTCGAGAAGCTCGGCGTCCCGGCGGACAAGGCACCGATCACGCTCGACAGGCTCGGCAACACCGGCTCGGCCGGTGTGTTCACCGCACTGCACGCGAGGTTCGGCGAGCTGAAGCGCGGCGACGTGTTCGTGATGTCCGCGATCGGTGCCGGGTTCCAGTGGGGAACCCTCTGCTTCCGGCACTAAAAGCGGTTGCTTCGCCTGTCAGGCCCGGTGTTGCATGCAGGGACACCGGGCCTGACGGGGAGTGTCGATGCACGAAGGCGAGATCGCGACGGACGTGTCCCTTGTGGACGAACTCGTCCGCACGCAGTTCCCGCGCTGGCACGGCCTCCCGATCACCCAGGTCCGGCACGGTGGCACGGACCACGCGATCTACCGCCTCGGCGACGAGCTCGCGGTGCGGCTTCCGCGGATCGAATGGTCCAGCGGACAGGCCGACCGCGACGCGGCGACGTTGCCGAAGCTCGCCCCGCACCTCCCGGTCGCCGTGCCGGAACCGCTGGAACTGGGCGAGCCCACCGAGGACTACCCGTACCGCTGGTCGGTCGTGCGCTGGCTCAGCGGCGACATCGCGACCATCGACGAGGTCAGCGAGAACACCGGCGTCCGGCTGGCGGAACTGGTCCAGGCGTTGCACGGGATCGACACCGCGGGCGAGGCGTGGACCACCTACCGCGGCCGTCTCGACCACGCCAACAGCGACGACCGGGTGCGCGAGTCCATCGCCGAGCTCGGCAACGACCCGAGACTGCTGGCACTGTGGCGGGAAGTGCTCGAGGCACCGCACTGGGACCAGCCGGCCCGATGGCTGCACGCCGACCTCCACGAAGGCAATCTGCTCTTCACCGACGGCGAGCTCACCGGCGTGATCGACTGGGGCTGCGCCGCCGTCGGAGATCCGGCGGCTGACCTGATGACCGCGTGGTTGTTCCTCGACGAACGCGGCCGCAAGGACTTCCGTCGCGAGCTCACCGAGTTCGACGACGCCACCTGGCTGCGCGCGCAAGGCTGGGCGTTGGAGCTCGCAGTGGTCGCGCTGCCGTACTACCGGGACACCAACCCGTTCCTCGTGGGGGTCGCCACCCGCACCATCGAGCAGCTACTGACGGAACGCGCCGGGTGACTCGCCCGTCTCGCGGGTGAAGAACTTCGTGAAGTTGGTGGCCTCGCTGAACCCCAGCCGATGCCCGATCGCCGCGGACGACAGATCGGTGTGCACGAGAAGGCGCTTGGCCTCCAACGCCACCCGCGCGTCGATCAACGTCTTCGCGGACCGACCCGTCGCGGCGAGGCAGATGCGGTTCAGGCTGCGCAACGAGTAACCGATGCGCGCCGCGTACTCGGCGGCGTTGCGCGTCACCGCGAACGACCGCTCCAGCTCCTGCTGGAACCGTTCGAACCGGCCGTCCCCGTGCGAAGCATCCGCGTCCGAGGGCAGGCGGGCAATGCGCAACAACAACGCGCCCAGCAGTTGACGAAGCAGGTCGACCGGCTCGTTCGTCAGCACGTTGCGGCGGTACTCCTGCTTGAGCTCCTGCACGGCACGGGTGACGACCGCCTGCTCGCCCTTGGGCACGGTTCGCCGCACCGGTCCGAACGGGCTGAGCAACAGACGTGTGCCGTCCAGCGGCGGCGGGAACGCCGGGGTGAAAAGCACCATGAACATCTCCGCGTCGCCGTCGGGCAGGCGGAGCACCCGGCCGGGGCTGACGTGCAGCAGCGTGCCGGGCTCGCACGGCTGGTCCACGAAATCGACCATGGTGGTGGCGCTGCCCGCGGTGACCAGGAACAGCTGGTGGAAGTCGGTGCGGTGCACCTTGGTCAGCGTGTCGTCGGTGTACCTGCGCCGGAGCACGGCGAGGTCGACCACCTCGAGGCCCAGCTGGCCGCGGTCGGGGTTGCTGAAGCCGAAGCTGGCGACCTGTCCACTTTTGACCATGGTGAGGCGTGATCCTACCTCGTCCGCGGAGCGCCCGTGGGACATCTTTGGAGCCATGGACAACAAGGAACTCGTGCTCAAGGCCGCAGGCGAACTCTTCGGCGACAAGGATCCGTCCGCTGTGGACCGCTGGGTCGCACCGGACTACCGCCAGCACAGCGCGCTCATCGGTGACGGCCCCGAGGCGCTGCGCGGGCTCGTCGCGAACCTGCCGGAAGGCTTCCACTACGAACTGGCCCGCGTGATCGCCGACGGTGATCTCGTTGCGCTGCACGGCGTCTACCACGGCTTCGCGCCGGAACCACTGGTCGCGTTCGACCTGTTCCGGGTGGTGGACGGCAAGCTCGCCGAGCACTGGGACGCGCTCACGCCCGTGGTCACCGAGACGGCCAGCGGACGGTCCCAGACGGACGGTCACACCCAGCCGGCGAACGCCGACACCGAACAGTCCCGTGCGTTCGTCCGTGAGTTCGCGCAGCGAGTGTTGCAGGACGCCGACTACTCCGTGCTGACCGACTACATCTCCACCGAGACCTACCTCCAGCACAACCCGGAGGCCGCCGACGGGCTCACCGGGTTCGGCGCGGCCGCGGCGAAGTGGGCCGGCCAGGGCAAGAACCTCGTCTACAAGACGATCCACCAGGTGGTGGCGGAAGGCGATCTCGTGCTGCTGCAGTCCGAGGGCGAGTTCGGCGAGCCGGTGGCGTACTGGGACCTGTTCCGCGTCGAGAACGGCAAGATCGTCGAGCACTGGGACGTGCTCACCCCGATCCCGGCCGAACTGCCGCACACCAACGGCCTGTTCTGACCACGATCACTACTGACCACGATCACTTCTGGCCATGATCACCGCACTGCCGTTGCGCGACTACCGGAACGAGGTCGCGCTGGACGAGCCGTTCCGCCCGCTCAGCCCGCCCGCACCGGCCCGCAGCCTCGGCGTGCTGACCGCGCAAGCGTTGCGGTTGCTCGGCGAGGACCCGTGGGTGGGCCGGTTCGCCCTTCCACGCGGCCTCGCCGAGCAACGCCGACTGCTGCGATCCGTGCTGACCGTGCGGGAACCGGCGCCGCTCGACCCCGAGCTGCTCACCGTGCTCGACGCGGTGCTCGGCGGCGAACGCCAGCAACATCCGCTGGTCAACGCGCTTTCACTACCGGCGCCGATCGCGGTGTGGCGGGGCGACATCACGCGGCTGATGGCCGACGCGATCGTGAACGCCGCGAACGACGCCATGTTGGGCTGCTTCCGACCGATGCATCCGTGCGTGGACAACGCGATCCACGCCGCGGCGGGTCCGAGGTTGCGCGAGGACTGCCACCGGATCATGGCGGCGCAGGCGGCGCCGGAACCCACCGGCATCGCGAAGATCACCCGCGGCTACCACCTGCCCGCTCCGTTCGTGCTGCACACCGTCGGGCCGATCGTGCGCGGGAAGGTGTTGCCAGCACACGAGAACGCGCTCGCTGACTCGTATCGCGCGTGCCTCGACCTGGCGGCGCAGGCCGGCCGGATCCGCACCCTCGCGTTCTGCGGCATCAGCACCGGGATCTTCGGGTTCCCCAAGCGACCCGCCGCCCGGATCGCGATCAGCACCGTCCGGGACTGGCTCGCCGCACATCCCGGCAGGCTCGACCGGGTCGTGTTCGCGACCTTCAGCGACGAGGACGAAGACGCCTACCGGGAGTTGCTGTGACGTTCGAACGATGGCTGGACGAGTCGGATCGGGTGCTGGTGGCGGCGGGCGCGGGGCTGTCGGCGGCCGCCGGTTACGACTACGCGGACACCGAACGGTTCGCGGAGCTGTTCCCGGCACTGCACCGGAAAGGTCTGTGGGCGCGGTATCAACTGATCGGGTTGCCGCTGCCGCCACGGCTGTTGTGGGGCTACTGGTCCGTGCACGTCGACGACATCCGGTTCGATCCGGCGCCGAACCCGGTGTACCAACGGCTGCGCGCACTCGTCGGCGAGCGGGACAACTTCGTGCTGACGTCCAACGTCGACGGGTTGTTCGCACGCAACGGTTTCGCTGACGTGTGGTCACCGCAGGGCGACTACGGCCGCTACCAGTGCGAAACGCCGTGCACGCGTGAGACGTGGGAGAGCAAGCCGATCGTCGAGGCGGCGCTGGCCACCTACGACGCGGCGAACGGCGAGGTGTCGGCGGTGCCGTCGTGCCCGCGCTGCGGCGGGCCGGTGTTCCTCAACGTGCACAAGGGACCCGAGTACGTCCCTGACCACTACGCGCCTGACGGCCGGCGGTTGCGCGAATGGCTGGGCGGCGACGGCCGGCTGCTCGTGGTCGAGATCGGGGCCGGGTTCAGCACACCGTCGGTGATTCGCTGGCCGGTGGAGTCGCTGGTGCGCAGCCTGCCCGGCGCGCGGCTGGTGCGGATCAACCGGGACCACGCCGAGGTGCCGTCAGACCTCGACGCTCTCGCGGTGCAGGCCGACGTGACGGAGGTGCTGGCGTGAAGATCACGGCCGCTGTGGTGAGTGAACGGCACGGGGAGTTCGAACTCCAGGACGTGCTGCTGGCCGAGCCCCGCGAGGGCGAGGTGCTCGTGCGCGTGGTCGCGACCGGCATCTGCCACACCGACTCCATCACCCGGCACGGCGACCTGCCGTTCCCGTTGCCCGGCGTGCTGGGGCACGAAGGCGCCGGGGTGGTGGAAGCCGTCGGGCCTGGTGTGCCCGGGGTGGGGGAGGGCGACCACGTCGTGCTGGGCTGGCCGTGGTGCGGTGAGTGCCGCAACTGCCTGGACGGCCAGCCTCGCTACTGCCTGCGGCTGGGCGACCTGCTCGTCGGTGGCGGCCAGGCGTTGCGCAGGCTCGACGGATCACCGTTGGCGAGCCACTTCTTCGGGCAGTCCTCCTTCGCGACACATGCTGTTGTGCCGTACCGCGGTCTGGTGCCAGTGGACACGCTGCTGCCGTTGGACCTGTTGGGACCGTTGGCCTGCGGACTGTCGACTGGCGCGGGTGCGGTGTTGAACGTGCTGCGGCCGCACGCTGGTTCGTCCATTGTCGTCTTTGGAGTCGGCACGGTCGGGCTGGCCGCGATCATGGCCGCACGTAACAGCGGCGCGACCCAGATCATCGCGGTCGACCGGCATGAAGTGCGGTTGCAGGCCGCATTGAGGTACGGCGCGACCGAGGCGGTCAACACGAGTGTGGACGATCCGGTGGCCGCGGTGCACGAGATCTGTGCGGGGCCCGCGGACTTCAGCCTGGAGTGCACCGGAGTGGTGGCGGTGTGCCGGCAGGCCGTGGATTCGGTGGGCATGCGCGGTGTCTGCGCTCTCATCGGCGGTGCGCCTGCCGGGGCGCAGGTGGAGTTCGACCACCTCAGCACGTTGTGGGGCAAGCGCATCGTCGGCGTCCTCGGCGGTGAGGGCCGCAGCGTCTCGTTGATCACGACGCTGCTGGACCTGCACCGGCAGGGCAGGTTTCCGTTCGATGAACTGGTGACGCACTTCCCGTTCGAGCGGATCACCGAGGCGATCATGGCCGCGGAGACGGGTGAGGTCGTCAAACCCGTGCTGCGGATGCCATAGCAGGCCGCGCCATCCGCGAACTGGCGTAATGCGCCCCGCCATCTGGGGTCATTCGTCAGGTTACGTAAGTGAGAAAGTTTCACCACCCCTCTCGACGGCGCCCGCGGTTTGTGCGTACGGTGAGCGCGCACTAACCGTACCGGTCAGTAGTAACCTAGCTGAATTCCTTTCTCCCCACCCCTGCAGGGTGAGGAAGTGAGCGCAGTGAACATGCCGTCCGATCGAGAACGGGTGCTGTGTCTTAGTCCGTTCAGCACCCCCAACCCGGCCCTCGTGGTCGCCGCCGCACGGGCGGGCGCGCTCGGCGTGCTCGACCTCGGGCCGGACGCCGCCGCCGATCTTGCGCGCGTGGCCGCGCGTGACCCGCGCGCGTTCGCGGTGAGACTGCACGGCCCGCTGGCGACAGCATTGCCGGACGCCGTCGACACTGTCGTAGTGGATCTCGTTCGGCATGTTCCGAACCTGGCTGAGCTGGGCGAACGCCGCGTTCTGGCGGTGATCACCTCGGTGGCCGAGGCCGTTGCGGCGATCGAGTTCGGGGCCACCGGGCTGATCGCGAAGGGTGCCGAATCGGGCGGCCGAGTGGGTGGTTCGCCCGCGTTCGTGTTGCTCCAGCAGGTGCTCGCGCTGACCGATCTACCGGTCTGGGTGGCTGGTTCGATCGGTCCCGACACGGCCGCCGCGGCGATCGCCGGTGGCGCGCGCGGAGTGGTGCTGGAAGGCCAGCTCACACTAGTCGCCGAGGCTCGAAAACACATTTCCGGTGAAATTGTGAACGCGGTCCGCCTGATGGACGGCGCCGACACCGTTGTGAACGCCGGGTTGCGTGTGCATGTTCGTCAGAACACGCTCGAAATTGGTCAAGAAGGTGCGTTCGCCGAATTCTATCGCGTCTCGTTTGGGACCGTCGGTGGCGTCGTGGGAGCGATTCAGCGGGCGATTCGCGACAATCTCACCCTCGGGGGTGAGAGCCGCTCGATCCGGGCCGGCGGGCCGTTCTGCGACCGCGTGCCAGGCCTGCGCTACCCGATCGCGCAGGGCCCGATGACCCGCGTCAGCGACCAGCCCGCGTTCGCCGCGGCGGTCGCCGAGGGTGGCGCGCTGCCGTTCCTCGCGCTCGCGTTGATGGAGGGCGCGGCGGTCCGCGAACTCCTCCAGCAGACCTCGGACAAGCTCGGTGACCGGCCGTGGGGCGTCGGCCTGCTCGGGTTCGCGCCGCCAGAGCTGCGCGCGAAGCAGATGGAAGCCGTGCTGGCGGTCCGGCCGAAGTACGCGATCGTCGCCGGTGGCACGCCCACGCAGGCGCGTGAGCTGGAGGACGCGGGCATCGAGGCGTTCCTGCACGTGCCGTCGCCCGCGCTGCTGCGCCGGTTCCTCGACGAGGGCGCGCGCAAGTTCGTCTTCGAAGGCTCGGAGTGCGGCGGGCACACCGGCCCTCGAACCAGCTTCACGTTGTGGCAGCAGCAGATCGACGTCCTGCGCGGTCGCGAGAAGGACGTTGTCGCGTTGTTCGCGGGCGGCATCCACGACGCCCGCTCGGCAGCGATGATCTCCGCGATGACCGCACCGATCGCGGCACGGGGCGCGGCGATCGGTGTTCTCGTCGGCACTGCCTACCTGTTCACCGAGGAAGCCGTCACGCACGGCGCGATCCAGCCGGTGTTCCAGCAGGTCGCGCTGGAGTGCGAGGACACCGCACTGCTGGAGACCTCGCCCGGCCACGCGGTCCGCTGCGCCCAGACGTCCTATGTGGACACCTTCGAGCAGGCCAGGACCGAGCTCACCGGCCTGTCGAAGCAGGAGAGCTGGGAGCGGCTCGAACAGCTCAACCTCGGCCGGCTCCGGCTCGCCAGCCGCGGTCTCGTCCGCGGCGAGCAGGGCCTGAAGGCGGTCGGCGAGGACGAACAGCGCCGCGAGGGCATGTTCATGATCGGCCAGGTCGCGACGCTGCGCTCGGAGCGCACCACGATCGCTGACCTGCACGAGGACATCGTGGCCGGTCTGCTGCCTGAGACCACCGTGGACAGCGCAGAACAAGAGCCGCTGGACGTCGCCATCGTCGGCATGGCGGCGATCATGCCGGGCGCGCGGGACGTGGCCGAGTTCTGGGCGAACGTGCTGGCGGGCACCGACTCCATCACCGAGATCCCGCCGGACCGCTGGTCGCCGGAACGCTACGGCAGCCCGTTCAAGTGGGGCGGGTTCCTCCCGCGCACGGCGTTCGACCCGCTGGCGTACGGCATCCCGCCCGCGTCGCTGACCTCGATCGAACCCGCGCAGCTGCTGGCGCTGGAAGTGTCGGCGCAGGCGCTGAAGGACGCGGGATACGCGACCCGCGTGTTCGACCGCGAACGCACGTCCGTGATCTTCGGCGCCGAGGCCGGTGCCGACCTCGCGAACGCCTACACCGTCCGCACCGCGTTGCCCGCCTTGGGAATCCGCGGCCTGGACGACCACCTGCCCGCGCTGACCGAGGACTCGTTCCCCGGCGTGCTCGGCAACGTGATCTCCGGCCGCGTGGCGAACCGGCTCGATCTGGGCGGCGCGAACTACACCGTCGACGCCGCCTGCGCGTCCAGCCTCGCCGCGCTCGACGTGGCCTGCAAGGAACTCGTGGGCGGCACCAGCGACATGGTCCTGTGCGGCGCGGTCGACCTGCACAACAGCGCGCACGACTATCAGATGTTCGCCTCGGTGAAGGCGTTGTCCGCCAAGGGCCGGTGTGCCACGTTCGACTCGGCCGCGGACGGCATCGCGCTCGGCGAGGGCGTGGCCTGTGTCGTGCTGAAGCGGCTGGCCGACGCCGAACGCGACGGTGACCGGGTCTACGCGGTGATCAAGGGCATCGGCGCGTCGAGCGACGGCCGGTCGATGGGCCTCACCGCGCCACGCCCGGAAGGCCAGCAGCGGGCGTTGCGTCGTGCTTACGCCGCAGCGGGTCTGCCGGTGACCGAGGTCGGGCTGGTCGAAGCGCACGGCACCGGAACCGTGGTGGGCGACCGGACCGAACTGGCGTCGCTCACCGAGATGTTCTCCAGCGTCGAACCGGGCACCTGCACGATCGGCTCGGTGAAGTCGCAGATCGGGCACACCAAGTGCGCGGCGGGCCTGGCGGGCGTGATCAAGGCTTCGCTCGCGGTGCACACCGGCTTGCGGCCCGGCACGCTGCACGTCAAGCAGCCCAACGCGTTCTGGGACGCGCAGACCAGCCCGTTCGCGTTCGGTCACCGCACGTGGGCGAGCAAGCACCGGGTCGCGGGCGTGAGCGCGTTCGGGTTCGGCGGCACGAACTTCCACACCGTGCTGGCGGGCTACACCGGCGCTGACGAACCACGCCACGGGCTGACCCGGTGGCCGGCAGAGCTGTTCCTGATCCGCGGCGATGATCAGGCTGCGGCACAACGGGAAGCGGCTCGCCTGAGTGCGCTCGTCGATGCGCGGACGCCGTTGCGGTCACTCGCTGCGGCGTGCGGCGACGGCACGGTTCAGGCCGCGTTCGTGGTGAGTGATCACGACGGACTGGTGAAGGCGCTCGCGGACGTCGAAGCGTGGCGGGCCAGCGAGGTCGTCCGGTTGCGCGGGGGAGAGCGACCGAAGATCGCCTTCCTGTACCCCGGCCAGGGCAGCCAGCGACCGGGCATGCTGCTCGACCTGGTCACGGCTTTCCCGCGGCTGCAGGACTTCGTGGACGCCCGGTACGAACGGGTGATGTACCCGCCGGCCGCGCTGACCGCTGACGACGTCGCCAGGCAACGCGCGGAGATCACCGACACGCGGATGGCCCAGCCGACGCTCGGCATCGCAGGGCTGATGGTCACCGCGCTGCTGGACTCCGTCGGCGTGCGGCCGGATCTGGCCGGTGGCCACAGCTACGGCGAACTCGTCGCGTTGTCGGCCGCGGGTGTGTTCGGTGCGGACGAGCTGCTCGAACTGAGTGCGGCCCGCGCTGAGGCGATGCTGGACGCCGTCGGCGAGGATCCCGGCACGATGGCCGCGGTGTCCGCGCCGCTGGCCTCGGTGGAGGCGTTGCTGCCGGCGGATGTCGTGGTGGCCAACCACAACGCGCCCGACCAGGTCGTGATCTCGGGTGCGACGGCCGCGGTGGCGAACGCCGTCGAGGTGTTGCGGGCCGCAGGGCTGAGCGTGAAGAGCATCCCGGTCGCCGCCGCGTTCCACAGCCCGCTGATGGCAGGTGCGCGCGATCGGTTCGCGGAGCGCCTCGCGGCTATTTCCCTTGGTGAGACGCGTTTCCCGGTGTGGTCGAACGTGACCGCCGAGCCCCACGCGGACGTGCGGGACGGCCTGTCCGCGCAGCTCGCGGGCCGGGTGCGGTTCGTGGACCAGATCGAGTCGATGTACGCGGCGGGCGCGCGGATCTTCGTGGAGGCCGGGCCGGGCGGGGTGCTGACGTCGTTGGTCGGCAAGACCCTCGGCGACCGGCCGCACCAGGCGTTGCGGTGCGACGACCACGTGACGTTCCTGCGCACGCTCGCGGAACTCGCGGTCGCCGGCGTCGAGGTGGACGCCGCGCCGCTGTTCGAGGACAGGGCCGAACCCGCCACGGTCGTGCCGCCACGGCCGGGCTGGTACGTGGATGGAGGTCTCGTGCGGGACGCGAACGGCGACGCTTTGCCCGGCGGGCTGCGGCCTGCCACGGAGTTCCCGACGCTCAAGGTGGGAGCCGGGCTGGGGCGCGACGAGATCATCGAGAAGTTCCTGGACGGCATGCGGGACGCGGTCAGCGCCCAGCGCGACGTGCTGTTGAGCTACCTCGGCACCGCGCCCGCCTCGGTTCCGGCGCCGATGCCGGTGATCGAGCACGCCGTTGCCGCCGCTGCCCCGGTTCCGGTGGCCAAGGCGCAGGAGGACGTGGGCGCGGTCGTGCTCCGGACGATCAGCAACCGCACGGGCTATCCGATCGAGATGTTGCAGCCCGGGCTGGACCTGGAAGCGGACCTGTCGATCGACTCGATCAAGCGGACCGAGATCGTCGGCGAGCTGGTGGCCGAGCTGGGCGCGTCGGGATCGGTGGACGAGCTGGCCCAGCTCAAGACGATCGAGGGGATCGTCGACTGGTTCGGCGCCACGTCCACGCCTGCGGCACCTGCCAGGGATGTCCGGGCAGTGGTGTTGCGGACCATCAGCACGCGCACGGGCTACCCGGTGGAAATGCTCCAGCCTGGCCTCGACCTGGAAGCGGATCTGTCGATCGACTCGATCAAGCGCGCCGAGATCGTGGGCGAGCTGGCCCAGGAACTGGGTGCGGTGGGCGAGGTCGACGAGCTGGCCCAGCTGAAGACGATCGACGGGATCGTCGGCTGGTTCGGCGAGACTCCGGCCGTCGCCGCCGCTCCTCCTGCGCCGGCCATCACGCGTGGCACCGGGCGGCTCGTGCGGTTGGTGCCGCAGGTCGTTGCCGCCGAACCCACCGCCCCGGTCGACCTGACCGGCAAGACCGTGCTGATCATCGACGACAACGGCATCGGCCTGGAGCTCGCGGACCTCATCGAGCGGCACGCCGTGCGCCCGCGCATCGAGCCGGTGTTGCCGGACGACCTGAGCGGCATCGACGTCGTCGTGAGGCTCGGGGCACGGTTGCCCGAGGCGTTCAGCGAGGTCAAGGCGTGTGTGACCAACGGAGTGAACCTGCTCGTGGTGACCACGGGCGGCGGCACGTTCGGTTTCGACCACACGCCGGACGAGCTGCCCGCGGACATCGGCCTGCACGGCCTGATCCGCACGGCCGCGCTCGAGTACCCGGACCTCGTGGTGCGCGCGGTCGACGTGAACTCCAAGGAGAGCCACCGCGACATCGCCACCTCGCTGCTCGCCGAGATCGGCCCCGGACCGGCCGTCGTCGGCTACCACGCGGGCCGGCGGCAGGTGATCGAAGCCGTTCCGACGGAACTGCAGAACAGCACCCTCAACCTCAACGCCGACAGCGTGGTGCTGCTGACCGGCGGAGCCCGTGGCATCACCGCCCTCGCTGCCACGGAACTCGCCGAACGCACCGGCTGCCACATCGAGCTGATCGGCCGCACCCCGATCGCGCCGGAGGACCACCGGCTCAGCCACGCCACGACCGAGCCCGAACTCGTGAAGGCGTTGTTCGAGCTGGGGGAGAAGGACAACGTGCCGGCGAAGGCGCGCAAGGTGCTCGCCGAACGCGAGGTCCGCCAGACCATGGAACGCCTGCGTGCCAAGGCGTCCAGCGTCCGGTACCACGAGTGCGACGTCACCGACACCGAAGCCGTCCAGGCCGTGCTCGACGACATCAAGGCCAGGTTCGGCCGGATCGACGGCGTCATCCACGGCGCGGGCGTGCTCGACGACAAGCTGATCGAGGCCAAGACCCAGGAGTCGTTCGACCGGGTCTGGGCCACGAAGGTCAACGGCGCCAAGGCGTTCACGGACGGTTTCCTGGTGCTGTTCGGCAGCGTCAGCGGGGTGTTCGGCAACCGCGGCCAGGCCGACTACTCGGCCGCGAACGACGCGCTGGACCGGATGGCCAGGTTCTGGGGCACCCAACGGCGGGTCGTCGCCGTCGACTGGGGTCCCTGGGCCGGCGCGGGCATGGCCGTCGGGCTCGCCGACGAGTACGCCCGCCGCGGCATCCCGCTGATCGAGCCGCAGCAAGGTGTCGACGCGCTGCTGAACGAGATCTTCACCGGTGAGGACGTGCAGGTGGTCTACCGATGGGAGGCATAGCGATCGTCGGGATCGGCGCCGTCTTCCCCGGTGCCCCCGACGCGTCGGCGTTCTGGCGCAACATCGCGGCCGGGGTCGACTCGATCGGGCAGATCCCGCCCGGCCGCTGGGACCCGGCCACCTACTACGACCAGGACAGCACCACCGGCGACAGGTTCTACTGCCGCAAGGGTGGGTTCGTCGACGACCTGGCGGAGTTCGACCCGACCAGGTTCGGCATCATGCCGTCCACTGTGGACGGAGCGGAGCCGGACCAGCTGCTCGCTCTCGCCACGGCCGCCGAAGCAATCGCGGACGCGGGCGGCGAGGCGATTCTGCCGTCCCGGGACCGGGTTGGCGTGATCGTCGGCCGCGGTGGTTACCTCACGCCCGGCTGTGCGCGCCTCGACCAGCGAGTGCGGCTCGCGGACGAGGTCGTGTCGGTCGTTCGTGACCTCTTCCCGAACCTGGCTGGTGCGGACCTCGACACGGTTCGCCAGGCCATCCGCGAGAAGCTCGGACCGGAGCAGCCGGAGTCGTCGATCGGCCTGGTGCCGAACCTCGCGGCGTCCCGGATCGCGAACCGGTTCGACCTCAAGGGCACGGCGTACACGGTCGACGCGGCCTGCGCGTCCGGCCTGGTCGCCGTCGAGCACGCCGTCCGCGAGCTCCAGGAGGGCCGCGCGGACACCATGCTCGCCGGGGCCGTGCACGTCTGCCACCACCCGACGTTGTGGAGCGTCTTCACGCAGCTCAGGGCGCTGAGCCCGAGCGAGCGCATCCGGCCGTTCGACGCCGGCGCGGACGGCACGCTGCTGTCCGAAGGCGTCGGCATGGTCGTGTTGAAGCGACTGGAAGACGTCGGCGACGAACGCGTCTACGCGGTGATCCGGGGCATCGGCACCGCCAGCGACGGCCGCGCGACGAGCATGATGACGCCCAACCCCGACGGCCAGCTCCTTGCCGTGCAACGGGCCTGGGCCAGCGCGAACCTCGACCCGCACCGCGACGCGCCGGGCCTGATCGAGGCGCACGGCACCGCGACGCCCGCCGGTGACGCCGCCGAACTGGCCACGATGATCAACGCGTTCGGCGCGGAAGGCGACGAGATCGGCATCGGCACGGTGAAGTCGATGATCGGCCACGCCATGCCGGCCGCCGGGATGGCCGGGCTGATCAAGGCCGCACTCGCGTTGCACCACAACACGTTGCCGCCCACGCTGAACGTCGAGAACCCGCACTCGGCCCTCGCTGGGACCAGGTTCACGCCGGTCAGCGAAGCCCGCGAGTGGACCGGACGGCACCGCGCGGTCGTCAACGCGTTCGGGTTCGGCGGGATCAACGCGCACGCGGTTCTTGACGGCCACACCATTGCCAAGCCGCGCAAGCCGGTCATGACCTTCGCCGCCGACACCGCGGAAGAGTTGGTCACGGCGCTGAAAGAACGCCGCGTCTCCACCGCCGACCGCGCGTTCCGGCTGGCCATCGGCAACCCCGACGACCGCAAGCTCAAGCTCGCCGAACGCGTGCTGGCGCAGGGCAAGGCGTGGCCCGGCCGGCACGACATCTGGTTCTCCCCGCAGCCCCTGCTGACCAGCACGGACCAGGTCGCGTTCCTGTTCCCGGGCTTCGAGCGGGAGTTCAGCGGCGAGGTCGTCGACCACGCCGTGCAGCTGTTGCAGGACGGTCGCCGCGAAGCCCGCGAACTGATGGCGCTAGGCATCACCCCCGGTGCGCTCGCCGGGCACAGCATGGGCGAGTGGACCGCGATGGTCGTCGGTGGCATCTACCCGACGATCGACGAGTTCGTCTCCGCGCTCGGCCCCGGCGCGGTCGCGGTCGTCGACATCGCTTACGCCGCGCTGGGCTGCTCCGCCGACACCGCCGAGCAGCACCTCGTCGACGGCGTGACGATCAGCCACGACAACTGCCCGCACCAGTCGGTCATCTGCGGCCCGATCGACAAGCTCGAAGAAGTGCTCGGGAAACTCAAGGCCGCCGGGGTCATGGCGCAGCTGATGCCGTTCCGCACCGGCTTCCACACCCCGGCCCTGGCGCCGTACCTGGGCCAGGCCAGGGAGATGCTCGACCGGTTGCCGGTCCGAAGCTCGGACATCCCGGTGTGGTCGGCGAACTCCCTCGAACCCATGGCCGCCGACGAGGTCCGCGAGCTGGTCCTGCGCCACCTGGTCGAACCGGTCAAGTTCCGGCCGCTCCTGCAACGCATGCACAGCGCGGGCTTTCGCGCGTTCGTCCAAATCGGACAGGGCAGCCTGCCGGGGTTCGTCGGCGACACGCTGTCCGACCAGCCGCACGTCGCGGTCAACGCGGACATCGCGCCGGAAGCGCTGTGGGCGTTCGGGCTCAAGCGCGGTACGGCGCACAAGGTCAAGCTCAGGCTCGGCACGCCGAAGATCAAGCTCGACCCGCTGAGCACCGAGCCGGTGCTGGTCGCCGACGACAGCCCGATGTCGGCCGCGGTCAACAAGCTCCTGGCCCACACCAACGCCGTGGCGCGCGAGGTTGTCGGCGCGCTGCGGCCGAACGAAGCCGGGTTTACCCGCGAGTTCTCGCTCAGGACCATGCCGGAACTGGTGGACCACTCGGTGTTCCCGCAGCCACCGGGCTGGCCGGACCTCGCCGACGGGTTCCCGATCGTGCCCGCGACCGGTCTGCTGGAGGTGTTCGCGGACGCCGCGCGCAGGCTCACCGGCGGCACCGTGCACGGCTTCACGCAGGTCAAGGCCAAGCGCTGGCTGACAGCCCTGCCCGCGTCCACGGTGAAGATCTCCGCCCGCGCGGACGGTCCGGACCGTGTCGTGGTGCGAGTGGGCGACTACGCCGAGGGCGTCGTGCTGATGGCACCGCTCGCGAAACAGCTGGTCGGCAAGGAACTCGAGGGTGTCCGGGAGGCACCTGTCACCGCTGCTGAGCTGTACAAGGACAACTGGATGTTCCACGGCCCGGCGTTCGCGGGCGTGACGAAGATCGACTGCCTGGCGGACAACGGGATCGCCGGCGTGCTCACGCCGTTGCCCGCGCCGGGTGCGTTGCTGGACAGCGCAGGACAGCTGATCGGGCACTGGATGCAGGTCATGCACACGGTCGACCACACCGTGCTGCCGACCGGGATCGAACAGGTGTCGTTCCACGGACCCGTACCCACGGGCGATGTCCAGTGCACTGCCTGGATCCGTTCGGTGACCGCCCAGGAGATGGTCGCCGACGCCGAGCTGACCGTGCACGGCGAGCTGTGGTGCCGGATCACCGGCTGGACCACACGAAGGTTCACCACGGACGACCGGATCTGGCAGGTCAAGCTCAAGCCGGGCACCGAGATGCTGTCCACTCAGGACGACGAGTGGCTGCGGGTCACCGAGAACTGGTCCGACAGCGCGACCCGCGACCTGATCATGCGCCGCTACCTGAACTCCGCCGAGCGACGGCACTACGGCGGGCTGGACGTGCCTGCCCAGCGGGACTGGCTGCTGCGCGTGATCGCGATGAAGGACGCCGTGCGCGCGTGGTTGTGGGACCGCGGTGCCGGGCCGATCTACCCGGCGGAACTGACCGTGGACGCCGACGTCCGGGTGCGTGGCGCGTTCGCCGTGCCGCAGATCGAGGTTTTGGCTGAACCAGGGCGCGCCGCGGCCCGAGTGCGAACGGAGAAGTGATGGACGAGGTGCTGCAGCAGGTCGCCAAGATGATCACCGAGGTGGTCGGGCCCGACTTCCTGCTGGGCGTGGAGATCACCCGCGACACGACGTTCAGCGACGACCTGGGTCTGGAGTCGATCGAGTTCGTGGCGCTCGCGGACAAGCTCAACGCCCACTACGGCGTCGACCTCGTGGGGTTCCTCGCGGACATGGACATCGACGAGATCATGGCGATGTCCGTCGGCCGCCTCGTCGACCACATCACGGCTCGTGTCTGACGTTCAAGCCCGGGGGTTGCGCTTCCACGTGCAACGGCTCGGGCCAGAACAGGCACCCACCGTGGTCTTCGTGCACGGCCTGGTGATGGACAACCTGTCCAGCTTCTACTACACGCTCGCCGCGCCGCTGGCCCAGGCCGGGTTCGGCACCGTGCTGTTCGACCTGCGCGGCCACGGCCTGTCCGAACGACCGCCATCCGGTTACACGCCGGAGGAAAGCGCGGAAGACCTCGTCGCCGTGCTGGACGGGATCGGTGTGACCGAGCCGGTCTTCCTGCTGGGCAACAGCTACGGCGGCGTGGTCGCGATGCACGCGGCCGTCCAGGCTCCCGACCGGGTCGGCGGGGTCGTGCTCGTGGAGTCGGCGGTCGGGGGAGTGGTCGGCGACGCGTGGTTCGAGGACATCACGAACACGCTGACGGTCGCGGCCCTCGGGCTGGAGTTCGACCGGACGCAGGACCAGCTGATGGCCCTCGGTCAGCGCAAGATCGCGAAGCTCGCGGTCAACGCCAACGCGTTGCTCAACGGCACCACGCTGATCGACGACCTCGGCTCCGGCGCGAAGCTCGACCTGACGCAGGTGCAGTGCCCGGTGCTCGGGGTCTACGGCGCCGAGTCCGAACTCATCGGGGCGGCGGCCGAACTCCAGGAACGCATCCCGTCCTGCCGGCTGCACATCGTCTCCGGGCTCGGCCACACGGTTCTCCGCGAAGCCACGGCCGAACTGCTAGACGTGCTGCTGGACTGGTTGCCGTCATGAGCCGGTTCCTGTTCGTGGTGCCGCCGCTGACCGGCCACGTCAACCCGACCGCCTCCGTGGGCGGCGAGCTGTTGCAGCGCGGGCACGACGTGGCGTGGGTCGGGCATCCGGGCACGCTCGCGCCTCTGTTGCCGGACAACGCCGTGGTCTTCCCGGCGATCGACGACGTGCTGGAAGCGGACATCCGGGCGAAGCGGGAGCGCTGGCTCGGGTTGCGCGGGATGGCGGTGCTCAAGTTCTTCTGGGAGGAGTTCCTCATCCCGCTCGGGCACGCGATGGTTCCCGGTGTCTCCAGCGCCGTCACGAGGTTCGAGCCGGATCTGATCGTCGCCGACCAGCAGGCGCTCGCCGGGCCGTTGGTGGCACAACACGCCTATCTGCCGTGGGCGACCTCCGCCAGCACGTCCGCCGAGCTGATCAATCCGTTGAGGACGATGCCGAAGGTCGACGCCTGGGTGCGCGATCTGCTGCACGACTTCGCGGGCGGCGACATCAGGTTCTCCGACCGGCTGGTGCTGGTCTACAGCTCGAAAGCACTGGTGGCGGGGGAGTTCGGCGGAGAAGTGGCGTTCGTCGGGCCCGCGCTGGAGCACCGCGTGGAACGGGTGGACTTCCCGTGGGAGCGGCTCACCGCGCAACGGCGAGTGCTCGTGTCGCTCGGAACCCTGAACGGCCCGGCCGGTGAGCGTTTCCTCGGCCAGACCCTCGACGCGGTCGCCGGCCTGGACGTCCAGGTGATCATGGTCGCCGAACCGCGACCAGCCCCGCCGAACGTCCTGATGCTGCCGTCCGTGCCGCAGCTCGCGTTGATGCCGTACCTGGACGCGGTCGTCACGCACGGCGGCCACAACACGGTGTGTGAGGCGCTGGTGCACGGGTTGCCGCTGGTCGTGGCACCGATCCGGGACGACCAGCCGACCGTCGCCGCCCAGGTCGTGGCGGCGGGCGCGGGCGTCCGCCTGACCTACTCGCGGGCACGGTCCGCGGACATTCGCAGCGCACTGGAGTCCGTGCTGGACGAGCCGGAGTACGCGGCCGCCGCGGAGCTGGTGCGGGAATCGTTCTTGGCGGCGGGCGGCGCGGCAGCCGCGGCCGACCGACTGGAAAAGGTGGTGGCCGGGTGATTTTCAGCGTGGTGGTGGTGCTCGTCGTCCTGCTGGACGTCCTGCGCCTGCGGTCCCGCGCGTCCAAGCTGCGAGTGCTCGCTCAGGGCGCGAGCGAGCACTCGCTTCTCACGGCGACGGGAGTCCATCCCGAGGGCTCGTGGGAGACCGACGCGGACCTGGTCGACCTGGTGCCGCGCGACCTGCCGACGGTCGCCGCGCTGGACCTGCTCGGCGCGTTCGACCTGGCCAAGTACCGCGAGGACCAGTGGGCGCGCGGAATCAGTGCCTCACAGGCAGTTCTGGTGCGGGAGCAGTACGAAGAGTACGTCAACTCCGACGACCCGACCGAGTTCGTGGCGTATGTGCGGCGGGTCAAGGACCACGTTCGGGCACAGGTCGACATCGCGGTCGCGCCGGGACTGAAGGCAGGGCCGTACGACCTCGGGTACCGCGCGGCGACGTTGCGGCAGCTGGGCAAGCGGCCGTCGCTGTGGATCGCCGGCTCGGTCATCGGGTACGCGACCGTGGTGGCGGCGCTGATCACGAACTGGCAGTGGGGACTCGTCGCGCTGGCCGCCTACTGGGCGCAGCCGCTCCTGGTGTTCGCCGGAACGCCGCTGCGACCGCGTGACCTGTGGGTGCCGCGGTTCCTGCGCACGCCGTACCTGTGGTTCAAGACGGCCGGTGGCAAGAAGTCCACGGCCGAACGCCGTCAGGCCGAGCACCTCGAGCAGGCGGCGCCCTGGTACGAGCAGAACCGCGACCGGAACTTCCACGAGAACCGCCGTGACAACTGCCCGGCGTGCGGGAGCACCGACCTGCGCCTGTGGGTCACCGCGACGGACCTCGTGCAGCGCAAGCCCGGCACGTTCACGATGGACCGCTGTGTCCGATGTGGACACGTCTGGCAGAACCCGCGGCTGTCCGAAGAGGGCCTGGGCTTCTACTACCGCGACTTCTACGACGGTCTCGGCGAGACCTCGGCGGAGGCGGTGTTCTCCGGCAAGACCGAGCCCTACTACGGCCGGGCGCGCATGGTCGAGCCGTTCACCAAACCCGAACGGTGGCTGGACGTCGGTTCCGGGCACGCGCACTTCTGCCTGGGCGCCAAGGAGGTCCTGCCGCAGACGAGGTTCGACGGGCTGGACCAGGGCGCGGCCATCGAGGAGGCGGCGAAGCTCGGCCGGATCGAGCAGGCCTACCGAGGCAGCTTCAAGGAGTTCGCGGGCGAGCTCAAGGGCCGCTACGACGTGATCAGCATGCACCACTACCTGGAGCACGTGCGGGATCCGTGGGAGGAGATCGACATCGTCGCGGACGTGCTGCCCGACGGCGGTTACCTGCTGATCGAGCTGCCGGACCCGGAATGGCGGCTCGGCCGGCTGTTCGGCAAGTACTGGATGCCGTGGTTCCAGCCGCAGCACCAGCACATGATGCCGATCGGCAACCTGGAACACGCGCTCGCCGACCGCGGCCTGACCACAGTGGCCACCGAACGCGCGAAAGCCCACCTCTGCAACGACTTCACGCTCGCGTTGCTGCTGTGGCTGGGCAACGTCGCGCCGCGCACGCCCGCGCCGTGGCGGCCGGAGAAGGTGCGGCTGCGGCGGACCAGGAGCTTCCTGGTGTGGTCGCTGGGCATCCCGGCGTTCTTCGTCGCGATGGCGCTGGACCAGACGGTGAACCGGTTCCTGGCGCACCGCACCGGCAACGGCAACGCCTACCGGCTGCTGGCCCAGAAGACGGCATGACGGACATCGCGGACAGGCCTGAGATCGCGCCGGAGCTCAGGCTGGTGCCGCACGCGTTCCGGCGCACGTTCGGACGGTCCGCCAGCGGGGTCTGGTACGCGCCCGGCGTGCTGAACCTGCTGGGCGGCAAGGTGAAGGTGCACGCCAAGTGGGGTGCGATCGTCGCGGGCGATCAGCGTGACGACGGCAGGCTCGAACTGGTGTCGGTGAACCGGCCGACCGAACGGGCGCTGCTGCCGTCCGGCGAGATCCCGGCGTGGGCGGCGCCGGTGGCCGGCAGCGAAGGCGGCGCGACGCTGATGTGCAGCGTTGATCTGCCACAGGGGAGTGGTCTGTCCGCGGGTGAAGCGCTGCGCACGGCCGTGGGCCTGGCGCTGCGAGACTTGGCTGGAACAGCGTATGAAGAGCCGCCAGCCGTTGAACTCGACCTGCCCGGTCAACGGCTGCTCGTCGTCGACACACGGGTCCGGCGCGAAGAACCGCAGGTAGAACAGCCGTACACGGGACAGATCGAGGATCTCGGCGCGGCGTTGACGGCCTACCACCGCGCCCAGAACCCCGATCCCGAACAGGACGCGGTGGTCACCGCCGCGGTCCAGGCCGGTGCACGGGGCGCCAGCATGCTGGTGGACCCGCCGGGCAGGCCCGCTGTCGTTCTCGTCGACGCGGACCTGGTCCCGGCGGTGAAGAAGGCGATCACGAAGGCGGTGGAGGTTCCTCCCCGCTACCTCACGATCGTTCCCGCTCTCTTCAGAACTGCGGCTTTACGGTGAACTCGGCCCGGCGCAGGTCCTTCGAGCTCGGGCCCACCAGGAGGACGAACTCGCCGGGCTCGACCACGCGGACGCCGTGCTGGTCGACGATCGAGCAGTCGGCGACCGGGAGCTCGAGCTCGACCTTCGCGGTCGCGCCGGGCTCCAGGTCGACCTGCCTGAACGTCTTGAGCTCCTTGTCCGCCCAGCTCACCGACGTGACGGCGTCGCTGACGTAGACCTGTACGGTCTCGCGGGACGGCCGGGAGCCGGTGTTGGTCAGCGTGATCGAGGCCTTGACCGTCTCGTCCGGCCGCAGCACCGCCGTCTCCACGTGCAGCTCGCCGTACTCGACCGTCGTGTACGACAGGCCCTCGCCGAACGCGAACGCCGGCTCCTGCGTCAGGTCGGCGTACCGCGTGCCGTGCTGGCCGCGGATCTGGTTGTAGTACGTCGGCTGCTGCCCGGCGTGCGCGGCGAACGAGATCGGCAGCCGGCCACTGGGCTCGACCAGGCCGTGCAGCACCTCGGCGATCGCCCGGCCACCCTGCATGCCGGGGTTCGCGGCCCACAGCAGCGCGGCGGCGTTGCGCGCGGACTCCGGCAGCACCAGCGGCTTGGAGGCGAGCAGCACGACGATCAGCGGCTTGCCGGTCGCGGCGAGTGCGTCCAGCAGGGCGATCTGGCCGCCGAGCAGTTCGAGCGTGGCGGTGGACTTGCCCTCGCCGACCAGTTCGATGCGGTCACCGACGACGGCGACCACGTAGTCGGCGTTCTCGGCGGCGGCGACGGCCTCGGCGATCAGCTCGGGGTTCGGCGCGCAGGCCTCGACGATGTTCGGGCGCGGCTGGCCGTCCGGGAACGTGTCGCCCTCGGGGTCCGGCTCGAGCGTGAGGATGTCGGCGCCACGGGCGTAGGTGACCTCGCCGCCGGACAGCTCGCGCAGGCCGTCCAGGACGGTGGTGATCATGTCGCGCGGCTGGCCGTCGGGCAGCCAGTCGGCCTGGCCGGACGAGCCCGCCCAGTCGCCGAGCTGGGTCTGCGCGTCGTCCGCGAGGGGGCCGACCAGCGCGATCCTGCCCTTCGGGTTCTGCAACGGGAGCACGCCGTCGTTGCGCAGCAGCACCAGCGAACGGCGCGCGACCTGCAGGTTCAGCGCCACGTGCTCGTCGTGGTTGATCATGACGCGCTGGCGTTCGGTGTCGGGCCTGCGCGGGTTCTCGAACAGGCCGAGGTCGAACTTGAGCGTCAGGATGCGGGTGACCGCGCGGTCGAGGTCCTCCTCGGCCAGCAGGCCGTCCTCGACGGCCTGCAGCGCACCCTCGAAGAAGCGCGGGGTCGTCATGATCATGTCGTTGCCGGCCTTCACCGCGGCCGCGGCGGCGTGGGCGTAGTCGGGCTGCAGCTTCTGCTCCCAGACCATCCGGCCCACGTTGTCCCAGTCGGTGATCAGGGTGCCCGTGTAGCCCCACTCGCCGCGCAGGACCTCGTCGAGCAGCCACGAGTTGACCGTGATCGGCACGCCGTCGGTGGTCTGGTAGCCGAGCATGAACGTCGCGCAGCCCGCGCGCGCGACCTTCTCGAACGGCGGCAGGAACCACGACCGCAGCTTGCGCCGCGACAGGTCGGCCTCACTCGCGTCCCGGCCGCCCTGGGTCTCCGAGTAGCCGGCGAAGTGCTTTGCGGTCGCGAGGATCGCCGTCGGATCCTGCAGGCCGTCGCCCTGGTAACCGCGGACCATGGCCGCCGCGAGCTCACCGATCAGCACCGGGTCCTCGCCGAACGTCTCGTCGACGCGGCCCCAGCGCAGGTCCCGCGTGATGCACAGGACCGGGGAGAACGTCCAGTGCACGCCGGTCGCCGCTGCCTCGACGGCGGTCACGCGCGCGACCTGCTCGACGAGGTCCGGGTCCCACGACGCGGCCATGCCGAGCTGGGTCGGGAAGATCGTCGCGCCTTCGTGGAACGAGTGGCCGTGGATGCAGTCCTCGGCGATGAGCAGCGGAACCCGCAGCCGGGTCTGCGTGGTGAGGTCGTGCGCGCGCAGCACCCGCTCCGGCGAGGTGTGCAGGATCGAGCCGACGTGCTTGCGCAGCACGTGGTCGTCCAGGTCCTCCCTCGAGTCCAGCTGCATCATCTGCCCGACCTTCTCGGGCAGGGTCATGCGGGTCAGGAGGTCGGCGACCCGTTCCGCAGTGGGCAGCGTGGCGTCGAGGTAGGGCACGTCGTCGCGATCCATGTGGTCTCCGAGAGGGCTCGTGCGGCGGCAGCGTTCGTGGGAGCGCTCTCACAATGTCTAGCCGAAACCGGTTCCGGGCGAAACCGGTTTTTCGAATTCCGGTACAAACGAATCGGTTGAGATGGCCGTCAACTACCCCGAACGCGACAAACCGGCTGCCCTTTCGAGCAGCCGGTTCCAGTGTGTGGTCCGGGCGTGACGCCTTGTCAGAGCCGAAATTTCGGTCAGACCGGTACCCGCTGCCGCGCGGTGACCGCCAGCGCCGCGAAGCCGACGGCGTTCAGGCCCCACGCCACGAAGTCGAGCTCGTGACTGACGACGATCACGGCGGCCACGAAGTGCAACGGCTGGGACACCGCCGTGGCCACCGCGGCCCACCGCGGGAGGCCCGCCTGCCACATGGCGGCGCCGAGCAGGACCGTGCCGATGACGTGCCCGGCCACGAAGACCGCGGTGGCGGCGTCGAGGACGGGGTGGGTGATGGTGTCACCGTGGAGCGCCGCGGCGTCCTGGGCCACGAGCAGACCCAGCGACAGGTAGGCGGGGACCAGCAGCAACACGGCCGCCGTCGTGGTTTTCGGGGCCTGCTCGCGGGTCGTTCTCGCGACGTACAGGACCGCGGGGGCCAGGGTGAGCATCGCGATGAAGCCGAGCCAGACCACCCAGTTCTGGGTGTCGGGTGCGGCCGCCACCTTCTGCAGGGCGGTGGCCGGGTCGTCGGTCGTGTCGTAGGGGAGGATCAGCCGGAGGATCGCGATCGCCGCAGGTCCGATGGGGAGCAGCCACTTCATCGCGCCACCGCCGTGCGTCCCTTGAGCAGGAGGGTCGCGCCCGCGGCGGTGAGCAGGATCGTGGCCGCGGCCGCCGCGACGGCCGGTGCCGGGACGTCGGCCGCGAAGAACGCCGGGAGTGCCGCTGCCGCGGACAGCGTTCTGAGAGCGATCAGCGGGAGGATCGCCTTGTGCGCGCCGCGCCACGCCGAGATCACGAGCACCAGGCTGGCCAGGCCCAGAGCGGCGGCGGTCAGGGCGATCGCCATGGGCGGGGACTCGCCGTCGGTGAGCAGCGGTAGCAGCAGGTCTGCCACGGAGAGCAGGCCGAGCACGAGCAGTCCGGCGCGGAACATCGGGCACCTCCAGGTTGGTTGGGGCAACTGTGGGTGCGGGGGTGTTCCTCGTGCATTGGTGTGCGATCCGGTGAGGGCGGGAGGTTTCCCGGCGGTGCCGGGATCGTGATCCCGGGACATCGGGCACCCGGCGGCCCACACTGAGCGGCATGACGATCGGCCGCGTGCTCGCGTCCGGACTCGGTGCGCTGGTGGTGGCCGGGACCGGGGCGGCCGTCGTGGTCGTGTGGCGGCTGGGCTGGACCTGGCAGCAGGCGCTGGACGGGTTCGTCGTCACGAACTCCGCGATGGCGCTGACGTTCGCGATCTGCGGATCCGTGCTCGCCTGGCACCGGCCGCGCAACCCGATCGGCTGGCTGTTCCTGGCGGACGGTCTCGGGCACGCCACCACCGCGTTGTGCGGGACGAGCCGGGATCCGCTGCTCGCGACGATCGGGGCGTACGCGTGGCCGTGGTCGATCGGGCTGTTCCTGCCGCTGGCGCTGGTGCTCTTCCCGGACGGGCGGCTGCCGTCACGGCGCTGGCGGGCCGTGGTGGTCGCGATCGTGGTGACCGCGCCGTTGTTCGTGGTCGAGGTGGCGGCGGATCCGGCCGGCATCGGGTACCTGACGCTGCCGGGCCACGCGGATCTGGGGCCGCTGTGGATCGTGTCGGAGATGCGGACGCTGGCGGCGCTGCTGGCCGGTGTCGTCGCGTTGGCGGTCCGCTACCGGCGGGGTGAGGACCAGGTGCTGTGGTTGCTGCTCGCGGCGTCGGTGGCGGCGGCGTTCGTGGTGCCGTGGTCGTTCGTCGCGGGCACTCCGGTCTTCGTGTTGCTGGCCATCCCGTTGATCCCCGTCGCGGTGACCATCGCGATCGTGCGGCACCAGCTGCTCGACATCCGGCTCGTGGTGTCGAGGGTGCTGGCGTGGCTGCTGCTGTCCGCGGTGGTCCTGGTCGTCTACGGCCTGCTGGTCGCGGTGCTGGACCGGTTCGTGTCCGCTCAGTTCGGCCGCTCGGTCGTCGCCACCGTGGTGGTCGCGTTGCTGGTCGCGCCCGTGCTGCCCCGGTTGCAACGGCTGGTCGACCGCGCGCTTTACGGCGACCGCGGCGACCCGGCCCGCGTGGTCTCCCGCGTCGGCGAGCACCTGGCGGGCTCCGGGCTGGCCGGTGTCGTGTCGGCCGTACGGATCGCGTTGCGTGTGCCCCACGTTGCGCTGATGGCGTCTGACGTGTCGTTGGCCAGCGACGGCGCACGGCCGGAGAACGTCGTTGTCGTGCCGTTGGAGTACGACGGTGACGTGGTGGGTGAACTGCATGTGGGCGTGCGCACCGGTGAAAGCTCGCTCGGCGCTGCTGATCACAACGTCTTGAGCTTGGTGGCGGCTCCTCTGGCCGTGGCGGTGCACGCGACGTTGTTGTCGTCGCAGCTGCAGGCCTCACGGGAACGCCTTGTCACCGCTCGCGAGGAAGAACGCCGCCGTCTTCGCCGCGACCTGCACGACGGCCTGGGCCCCACGCTGACCGGCGTCGCACTGAGCGCCGACGCCGCCACGAACCTGCTGGCAGGCGATCCGGACCGCACCCGAGCCCTGCTCACGGGGGTGAGCGCGGACGTGCGTGCGGCGATCACCGACGTGCGCCGGCTCGTCGAGGACCTGCGGCCACCGGCTCTGGACGAACTCGGCCTGCTCGGCGCCCTCCGCCACCGCGCCGAACACCTGGTGCGCACGCCTCTCCAGCTGCGGCTGGACGTGCCCGACACGCTCGCGTCGTTGTCCGCCGCCGTCGAGGTCGCCGCCTACCGCATCGCGACCGAAGCGCTCACCAACGTGGTCCGGCACGCCCGCGCCACCGCGGTCGTGGTGCGGTTGAGGTGTGCGGAGGAACTCGAGGTCGAGGTCACCGACGACGGCCCGCCGAACGGGCCGTGGAGTCCGGGGGTGGGGATGCAGGCGATGCGGGAGCGGGCGGCCGAGCTGGGTGGCGGGTTCGAGGCGGGACCCACGGCCGCGGGGGGACGGGTGTGGGCCCGGTTGCCGGTGCAGGCGCCGTGACCGGCATCAGGGTCGTGATCGCCGACGATCACCCCATCGTCCGCGAGGGCATGAGCGCGTTGCTCGCCTCGCTGGAGGGGTTCGTCGTCGTGGGCGTGGCGGCGACCGGACGTGAGGCCGTCCGCGAGGTCGTCACGACGCGTCCCGACGTCGCGGTGCTCGACCTCCAGATGCCCGACCTCGACGGCATCGCCGCGACCAAGGAGATCGCCCGTGCGGCACCGGAGGTCGCGGTCCTGGTGCTCACGATGTTCTCCGACGACGACTCGGTGTTCGCGGCCATGCGCGCGGGTGCCCGCGGCTACCTGGTCAAGGGTGCCGAGCAGGACGAGATCGCGCGGGCCATCCGCGCGGTGGCAGCGGGCGAGGCCATCTTCGGACCCGCCGTCGCACGACGCGTGCTCGGGTTCCTGACCGGATCGTCCACACCAGACGTCCCGTTCCCCGAACTCACGGCCCGCGAACGGCAGATTCTCGACCTGCTCGCCGCCGGCATGCCCAACGGCGCCATCGCCGCGCGGCTCGGCGTCGCGGTGAAGACGGTGGCCAACAACGTGTCCGCCATCTTCACCAAGCTCCAGGTGGCCGACCGGGCCGCTGCGATCATCCGCGCTCGCGACGCCGGGCTAGGGCGTTAGCGTGGCCTTGGTGCCGTTCGGGGCGATCGCGAACCAGCGATCGTCCTTCCCGTGCCCGGCCGTGTCACCCGCCTGTTCGTCGTCGACGTACCGGTAGACCGGCCGTCCGGCGATGGTGACCTGCTCCAGGCCGTCCGGGCGCTTCACCGTGCCGAGCAACGCCTTGTCGAGGCCGGGAGCCTCGATGTTGCCGCCCGCGGCGAGCAGCGGCGGCCACACCAGGGTGCACTCGGCCTCGACGCAGGTCGGTTTCGGCGGGTTCGTGCTGTCCTGGGTGGTGAAGTAGAGCGTGTAGTGCTCGCGGTCGGCGACGACGGGGCCGACCGCGGGCGACTGCTCCACCTGCAGTTTCGCGATGTCTCCCGGCAGCACCGGGGTCGGGCCCGCGACGGGACCGGCCGCGGCGTCCAGTTCTTCGAGGCTGGCTGTCTCCTCGGGTTCCTCGGCGGGTGCGGAACACGCGCCGAGGACCAGGACGAGAGCGAAGGCGGCAAATCGGCTCACATCAGAGGACTACGGACAGCGACCCCGGTGCGGTTCAGCCGGAGTGGATCTCCACCTGCCTCACTTGAAGCGGTAGGAGCGCAGCACGGTCTGGGTGACCGAGTTGCCGGCCTGATCACGCGCGGTGGCTCGCACCGACACGAAACCGGGCGTGGCCGGGTGCGGGATCAGCGCGTGGCCGGCGATGATCGGCACGCGCCGCCACGTCTTGCCGTCGTCGAACGACACCTCCGTGGCCAGCTTGGTGATCCGCGCCCCCGCGGGCTTCTGCACCTCGACCTTCAGACAGTGCAACCTGCCCGCGCGAGCCTCCTGATCAGCGGAAGTCCGCACCACGAGCAGCGGCAACGGCCCGTCGGCCAGCTTGTCGGTGACGGTCCAGGTGGCGTCCGCGGAGGTGCCGAGGCTCGTCCACGGGAGCGTCCGGGTGGCCTGTGACCTGATCTCGTAGACACCGGCATCGGGAGCGGTGAACGAGCCCCAGCCGGGGTACGCCGACGAGCCGATCACCTTGCCGTCCCTGGACAGCGTGGTGCTCGCCTTCAGCGCGGCGTTCTGAGACTGCCGGTAGGTGTCCTTGCCGGCGGTGGAGAACAACGGGACGTAGACGTCCAACTTGCCCGCCTTGCGGTGCGCGCCCCAGCCCAGGTCGATCGGCCCCGTGGCGGGACTGACCGGGTTCTGGTTCCACCGCACGTCGTAGGTGCGCCGGTCGAACGTGCGCCGCAGCATCGTCTCGGTCTCGTACCGGTAGACCGGCTGGATCTCCTGCTGGTACAGGGTGTTGTTCCAGGTGAGCTCCTTCGAGGCCCAGAAGTGCTCGTTGCGCTGCAACGGCAACGGCGTGGTGCGCAACGGGGTCAGCCCGCCGGTCGAACCGGGGAACGCCGCGAACACACCGCGCAGCCCGACCGTGTTCGGCAGGTCGGCGCCGTAGGAAGCCCGGACGTGCGCGAAGTCCTTGCGCTGCGCGACGTACGTGAGGTTGTCCGGGATGCCGTACCTGTTCCACCAGATCGGCCGCCACAGGTCGGCACCGGCGACCAGCGCGGGGGAGAAGTGGAACGTGTAGACCCGGTCGGTGATCTTGCCGGTCGGTGTGGCGTAGAGCGGCGCGGTCGGGTCGGCGACGTAGGTGACGCCGGACCTGCCGACGCTGAGACCGAAGTCGTTGGACTCCGAGGTGGTCGTGACGCCCTGCACCGCGGACGTGACGGGGCTGGCGGTGCGGGCGTCGAGGGTGATCGCGGTGTCCTTGTCGAGCTTCAGCGCGGCCTTCGTGACGATCGACCGCGGACCGGAGACGTTGCCGACGTACGGGTCGGCCAGTGCGGCCTGGACGTCGTAGGTGCCGGGCGGCAGCCGATAGCTGAACTCGTTCTGGTTGAAGGCGTAGATCGACGCGGCACCGAGTCCGGTGGCGGTGTCGACGATGTTGCCGACGGACAGGTTCGGCACGTTGCCGGCGCGGCCCAGCGTGGTGATCTTGAGGCCGTACCGCTCGCCCTCGACCTGACCGCCGATCGCGGTGCTCACCGACGTGCCCTCGTTCGCCGCCACGACCCGGCCGGTGAACTCGCCCTCGGTTCCCGGTGTGAGCGTGACGGTGACGGATGCGGTGCCGTGCGCGGGAACCGTGAGCTTGGTTGTGTCCACTGTGTACGGTGCAGGGACGGTGACGCCGAGGTCGAGGGGCGCGTCGCCGTCGTTGCGGTAGGTCAGCTTCTTCGTGACCGGGCCGGTGTGCGGCCACTTCATCAGGCCGAACGACAGGCTCGCCGGTGACGTGGTGAGCTTCGTGGACGTCGCCTTGCCGACGTCGAGCCTGCCCGCGCCCTGGGCGTACACCGAGAGGTTCAGCGGCTTGCTCGCGGCCATCAACGCGGCCTTGAGCTGCTCGGCCCTCCACTCCGGGTGCTGCTGGGCCAGGATCGCCGCCGCGCCGGTCACGTGCGGTGTCGCCATCGAGGTACCGGAAGCGGTGGTGTAGTTGGCGTCCACGGGCGCGCCCATCGACGTGCCCGCCGCCCGTGCCGCGATGATCGACGAACCGGGTGCGGCGATGTCGGGCTTGATCGCGCCGTCACCCACGCGCGGTCCACGGCTGGAGAACGAGCTGAGCGCGTCCGCCTTGGTGACGCTGCCGACGGTCAGCGCGGCGTCCGCGGAACCGGGGCTCGCGACGGTGCCGGCCGCGCCCGAGTTGCCCGCGGCGATGACGAACAGGGTGCCGGTCTGCGCGGTGAGGTTGTTGACCGCCAAGGACATCGGGTCCGTGCCGTCGGTCGGGGATCCGCCGAGGCTGAGGTTCACGACCCGCGCGCCGTTGCTCGCGGCCCACTCCATGCCCTCGATGATCGCCGAGGTCGGGCAGCTGCCGTTCTGGTCGCAGACCTTGCCGATCAGCAGCTTCGCGTCCGGCGCGACGCCCTTGTACCTACCGCCGCTCGCCGCGCCCGACCCGGCGATGATGCCCGCGGTGTGCGTGCCGTGGCCGTGCTGGTCGAGGCTGGCGCCGCCACCGGTCAGGAAGTCCTTGTGCCCTGCGATCCTGCCCTGCAGATCAGGATGCGCCGGGTCGTGGCCGGAGTCGAGGTCGGCGACCGTGACGCCCTGGCCGGTCCACCCGGCCTGCCACGCGGTGGGTGCGCCGATCTGCGCGTTGCTCTCGTCGTCGATGAGCCGGGCAGTGGCGTCGAGCCAGATCTTCTTCACCGAGCTGGTGGACATGATCTCCGAGGAGGCCGTGACCGCGGTGGCGTTGATGCTGCTCAGGTAGCGGCCGCCGAGCACCGCCGGTCCGTCGTGGCTGACGATCAACGGCAACGGCCTGCCGGCGAAGCCCTCCCTGGCCAGTTCGGTGACGTTGAACAGCCGCTTGTCGACCCGGCCGGACGCCACGTCGTCCACGGCGTCGGCCGGGAGGACGACCGCGTCACCGTTGTCGGTGAGCCGGACGAACTCGACCTTCTCGCGCCCGTCGGCGGCCTTGACCTCGACGTCGTTGCCGCGCACGAACACCTGATCGCCGGTGATCAGCGTGACGACGTCGGGTTGGTGTGCCGCGGGTGCGGGAGTGCTGTGGGCGTGGGCCGGTACCGGCAGGGAGAGAAGGGCGACCGCCGAGAACGCGGCGACGAATCTGCGCATGGTTGTCCGTTCGCTGGCAGGGCGTGGCGGCGGACGACCTGACGCTAGCGATCTACGAAGACCGTGTCACCAGGCGAAAATGAGCCTCAGGAAGTGGAGGACGAGGAAGAACCCGGGCACCAGCAGCAGCACCTTGCCGTACACCGCGAGCATGTGGCTGTTGGTCCGCACGGCCATCGCTCGCTTGCCCGCACCGATCTTCTGCAGCGCTTCCTGCATCGCGCGGGCCACGTAGAACATGGCCGAGCCGTACCGCTTCTTCTCGCCGGGGAAGGGCCCCACCGGTTGCACGTGCGGGGTCCAGTCCTGGTCGAAGACGACCACCGCGGACGTCCACTTGCCCGGCAGCGGGTAGGCCTTCTCGACCTGGGCGGGGATCGGCAGGTGCGCGTCCAGCCGTTCGGTGAGGTCCGGGCGGTCGCCGGGAATCAGCAGCACGAGCTTGCCCGGCGGCTGGGTGGCGCGGGCCTGGTCGACCTCCCACCACACCCCCTCACCGGCGCCGAGCCGCAGCACGATCAGCTGGGACAGCTCCATCAGCCGCAGGACACCGGCCTGCCAGTCCTCGACGGGCAGGTAGAACCGCGCCGCGCCGAGGTGGGGCACCTGCTCGCCCGGCCGGCCCACCGCGACGACGGGACCGAACGCCCCGAGCGCGCCGATGAGGTGTTCCTCCCGCGAGTGGATGCTCAGCATCCCGGCCGACAGCGCGCCGGGCAGTGCGTCGATGACCGCCGCGTCCGGGTCGTCGTCGAAGCCGCGCAGGTACAGCACGGGTTCGCGCCAGTCGGCCCGCAGCGCCTGTGCCGCGCCCCGCACGGCCCTGGGCCGCGAGTACTTCAGCACGAAGTACGCCACCGGCAACGCCACCACTCCGCCCGCGAGGAAGAACCCTCTTGCGGCCCAAGGAAGTTCGTTGACCCTGGTTGCCGCGACCACCGCGATGAAGCCGCTCACCAGCAGCGTGTAGCCGATGCCGCTGACCACCAGGAAGACCGGGCGCCGCCACCACGGTCGCGGCGGGACGAACGTCAGGACCAGCTCGACGGCCTCGGCGTTGGCCGCACGTCGCCGATGTCGCAGGAAGAGTGCGCCCGCTGCGAGGATCGCGCCGACGACCAGCCACGGCAGCGCGCGGTCCCAGGCCTCGGCGGCCTTGACGTCGAGCTCCCGCTGGTCCTCGACGAGCTCCTCCGGCACGTCTTCGGCGAAGAGGTGGGCGGTGTCCATCTCGCCGTCCTCCGCGGCGCTGGCGGCGAGGGAGATCGAGGCGTTCGAGCTGCTGCCCGCGGAGGTGTTCCGGTCGAACCAGCGGGCGACCTCGCGGATCTCGGAGGAGGACCGGTGGTCGAGCGCGGTGAGGAACGTGGCGTACTGGGCGGGCGCGTCGTGGAAGGCGTTGCGCGCCCTCAGTTCCTGGCCGGCGGTGATGACCAGGATCAACGCCACGTAACCGACGACGACGGCTGCCGCCGTGACGAGTCTGCTCACCGTTCGCACGCCGTCATCTGATCACGGCGGTGAGGCCGGTCGTGGCGCTTCGCGGCCGGATCGCCCGAACCGCCGCAGGACGGGACCCGGCCGGTTGGTAGTAGGGAAGTGCCTGTTGATGTTGAGTTGGTGGTACTTGCAGACGCCGTCAACGCAGGCCCGGTGAGCTACGGCCGGGTGATCGCCGCCAGCATCAGGTCGCGGATCTCCGCGGCGATCTCGTCCACCGCGAGCGGCGGCTGGTGCGCCTGCCACTCCCGCAACAACCCCGTGATCGCCCCCACCAACGCGATCGCGGTCAGCCGGTACGACCGTTGCGGCGCCACGCCGGCGGCCGCCGCGCGCAGAGCCTCGGACTCGATGAACTCCGCCCACGTGTTCACCCAGCGCACGTGCTGCTGCTCGATCTCCGCGTTCACCCCGACCGCTTCGACGTAGTTGAGGCGCGGCGCACGCGGATCGGCCGTCACGCTGCGCACGAACACGTCCAGCAGCGTCGTGATGCGGACGGCCACGTCGGCGGTCCCGAGCTGGGCGAGCGTGGTGCGGACCTCGGTGAACGCCGTGGCGTTGATCAGGTCGTGCAGCTCGCGCAGCAGCTCTTCCTTCGAGGGGAACTCCTCGTAGAAGTTGCGCGTGGAGACACCGGCCTCGGTGCACAGCTCGGAGATCCTGGTGGCCGCGAAACCCGTGCTGGTGAACAGCTGCAGGCCTGCCTGCAGCAGCTTCGCCCGGCGCTGCGCCTTGCGCTGCTCGGGTGAGATGCCGCCGTAGGCACGTGCCACCGGGGTGCTCCAATCTGGTAACTCGGGTTGTCAGATTACGTCGGCGCAACCTCGCGCGCACCCCAGGCGTCTAGACCTTTGCACGGGGGTCAGCTGCCGGTCGCGCTCTTCTCCAGGGCGGGGCAGCCGCTCGTGGAGTAGCGGGCGTTGTACTCGAAATGCCACTGCTCGTTTTCGTAACGGCGACACCAGCCGAGGGTGTTGCCGTTTTTCTCGACCCATTGTGCCGATTCGATCGGCTGGATGTCGACGGCCAATCCGATCACGTGCATCGAGCGGTCAGGCGGGTTCAGCACATAACGCGACGCGAGTTCTTCGGTGCCGAACTTCTTCACGGCCTCGTCGAACTCCTTCCGCTGTTGCTGGCGGCTGCGCTTGCCGTCGTTCAGGCACAGTTGAACGCCCTGCTCAGAGGCCTTGGCACGTAACTTCTGCCACGCCTGCAACACGTCCGGGCGCAGGCCGTCCGGAGCCTCGTCGAGGTAGCGGGCGTCGATGGCGCACTTCGGTCCGTCCGGCGGTCCCGGCACTTCCTCGAGAATCGCGAGCGGCTTTCCCGGATGACGGTCGAACACGAGCGTCAATCTGCCCAGGTAACCCAGCGCCCCGCCGGCGGAAACCACGAGTGTGACGATCAGGAGCACGCCGAACACGACGCGTCTGGAGGTCTTGGACATGAATCGGATAATACGTCGTTGCGCAACTGCTTCTGTCAGCAACCCGTAACAGTCCGTCGGCAGCTGTGTCCCCGCACACGTGGCGCGGAACACATCCATTCGGCCCAATCATGCTTTCGGCGCAGCGCCACAAATGTGATCGGTGAACGGGCGCTGGCCCCTTTTGCATCGGCGAAACGTGATGGCAACATCTGTGGCGGCCGAGAACCGGCCCGTTTTTGTGAGGTCTCAGGAGGACCGCTTTCATGTCCGGCCGCATTCTTGCGTTCGTTGCTCTGTTCGCTTCACTTTTCGCCTTCGCCGGCACCGCACAGGCCGCCCCGGCCGCTCGGGACACTGCGCTGGTGCTGACCGTCCAGTACTCGGATGTCGAGGACAACGCCTTCAAGGCAACGGTCCTGACCTGCGAACGAGGTGACAGCCACCCGCGCAGGGCCCTCGCCTGCGCGACGCTGGCCTCCGCCGGTGCCGACCTGCGGTCGATGCAGTCCGACGACCGCGCCTGCACGTTCATCTATGCGCCGGTGAAGGTGACCATGTTCGGCTTCTGGCGAGGCGAGCCCGTGTCACAGGTTCAGACCTACCCGAACTCGTGCGTCATGCTGGCGCACACCGGTGCCGTGTTCGATTTCTAGGCACCGGCTATTAATGTGGAGCGGGGCGCGGCAGGGGCGCTCCGCTCCACATTTTCTTGTCCCGAAATGGGTGTTGCGCCGAATGGCGGCCCGGCTGAGCCGTGTGCGAGGGTGTGATCATGGCCGCCACCTCCCGCTTCCCCCTGCTCTCCTGGACGACCATCGCCCCCGCGCTCGGCGTGTTGCTGCTCGTGCTCGCCTGGGGGCGTGAACTCGCCCCGGTGCTGGTCGCGCTGGTCGCCGTCGTGCTCGCCGCGACCGTTCTCGCCGCGGTGCACCACGCCGAGGTCGTGGCGCTGCGAGTGGGGGAGCCGTTCGGATCGCTGGTCCTCGCGGTCGCGGTGACGATCATCGAGGTGGCCCTGATCGTCACGCTGATGGTGTCCGGCGGACCCGAGGCGTCGTCACTCGCGCGCGACACGGTGTTCGCCGCGGTCATGATCACGACGAACGGCATCGTCGGCATCGCGTTGCTGCTCGGCGCCCTCAAGCACGGCACGACGCTCTTCAACGCGGAGGGCAGCGGCGGCGCCCTCGCGACGGTGATCACGCTCGCGACCCTCACCCTGGTGCTGCCGACGTTCACCACGACCACGCCCGGCCCCGAGTTCTCCGGCCCGCAGCTCGCGTTCGCCGCGCTCGCTTCCCTGGCCCTCTACGGGATGTTCGTCTTCACCCAGACCGTCCGGCACCGCGACTTCTTCCTGCCCGTCGACGAGGACGGCGTGATCGAGAACGACGAGCACGCCGAGGCGCCGTCCGGGAAGGCCACCGCGGCATCGCTCGGCCTGCTGCTCGTCGCGCTGATCGCCGTGGTCGGCCTCGCGAAGATCGAGTCGCCCGCGATCGAGGCGGGCGTGCGCGCCGCCGGCTTCCCGCAGTCGTTCGTCGGCGTCGTGATCGCCCTGCTGGTGCTGCTGCCCGAGACCATCGCCGCCGCGCGCGCCGCGTTGCGCGACCGCATCCAGACCAGCCTCAACCTCGGCTACGGCTCGGCGATCGCGAGCATCGGCCTGACGATCCCGGCCATCGCGCTGGCGACCGTCTGGCTCGACGGCCCGCTGCTGCTCGGCCTCGGATCGACGCAGATGATCCTGCTGCTGCTCACGGTTCTAGTCAGCGTCCTGACCGTGGTGCCGGGTCGCGCGACTCGGCTTCAGGGCGGCGTTCACTTGGTGCTGTTGGCGGCGTTCCTGTTCTTGGCTGTGAACCCGTAGCACCGGAATCATGACCGGTCCGCAGATCCGTTGTGTGCCGGTTTGTCCGACTCCTACGTTCGTGGAATGTTGCGTCGCAGGGCACTTCTGCAAACGGCCGCCTTGGGTGCTGTCTCAGCGTGGTTGGGAAAGTCCACAATGGACGTCCAGTTGATCAGGCCTGGCGACGCGGCCTATCGCGACGCCAAGCTCGGCTACTTCACGCAGTACGACGGGCAACGGCCGAGCGCGATCGCCCGCGTGGCTTCGCCCTCGGATGTCCAGCGGTGTATCGAGATCGCGCGTCAGGACCGGTCGCGGATCACCGCGAGGTGCGGCGGCCACAGCTATCCCGGTTACTCCACGGCGGACGGTGCCCTGGTCGTCGACGTGCGCGGTCTCAACCGGATCGACGTCCGGCCCGACGGCACGGTCGAGGTCGGCGCGGGCGTTCTGTTGATGGATCTGTACGTGGCGCTGGCGAACGCGGGCCGCATGATGCCGGCGGGCACGTGCGCGACGGTCGGGATCTCCGGGCTGACGCTGGGCGGCGGCATCGGCGTGACCGCCCGCCAGTTCGGACTCACCTGCGACCGGCTGGTGAGCGCGCGGATCGTGACGCCGGACGGCGTGCATCGCACGGTCTCCGCATCCGAGCACGCGGACCTGTTCTGGGCACTGCGCGGCGGTGGTGGCGGCAACTTCGGCATCGTCACGTCGTTCGTGTTCCGCACCGAACCCGCGCGGAACCTCACGACCCTCAGCCTCGTGTTCCCGTCCGCGTCGCTGGCCTCGTTGCTCAGCGTGTGGCCGGACTGGCAGGGCAATGCGCCGGACGCCATGACCACGACGGTCGGTGTCGGCAACGGCCAGAACCCGTACGTCGAGGTCTCCGGCTGCTTCGTCGGCACACCCGCTGCCGCGAAACCGCTGCTGGACGACCTGGTCCGGCGCGTCGGTTCGCCACCGACGTCGCGCCGCGAACAGGAACAGGGCTTCCTCGCCGCGATGGAACGGTTCGCGTGGTGCAAGAGCGCCGACGGCTCGTGCCGCCCGAGCTGGAACGGCGGCGGCGGAACACAGGGGCGCGGCAGCTACGTGGCGACGTCCCGGATGCTGACCCGCCCGATCACCGACCCGCAGCGGCTCGCGGAGATCTTCAAGAGCACCCCGAACTCGTACAACATGATCGACGCGCTGGGTGGGGCGGTGGGCCGAGGCCCGGCTTCCGCGTTCCCGCACCGGTCTGCGCTCGCGAGCATCCAGGTCGAGCTCACGCTGCAGGCCGGGGAGGCCAACGCGCGGCGGGCCATGGGGGTGGCGCGGGACGAGCTGGCCAAGATGTTCGGCGCCACCGGGTACGTCAACTACCTCGACCCGCAGATGCCGGACTGGGCGCGCACTTACTACGGCTTGTCGCTCACCCGGCTGCAGGAGGTCGCGCGCAAGTACGACCCCGATCGGGTCTTCGCGTTCCCCCAGGGCCTGGTGTGAATCCATAAAGCCATTCCGGGTATTGCCACGTTACGACGTTCGGCCCTACATTGCGGTAACGCCGGTTACCACAAAGGGGTCCAACGATGCAGCTCCGTGCCGTGCTCGCCGCCGTTCTGCTCTTGTTCGCGCTGGTCACACCCGCTGCCGCGGTCGCGCCGGGTGAACTGGTCAGCAGCCGGGAGGTGGCGTGGCATCCGGAGCCGTTGAGGTTGCTGCCCGCCCCGGTCAAGGCCTACGACATCCGCTACCGCTCCACGTCCGCGACGGGCGTGGGCAACGTCGTGTCCGGCATGGTGCTCGTGTCGCCGCTGCCGTGGAACAACGGTCCGCGCCCGATCGTGGCGTACGCGATGGGCACGCAGGGGATGGGCGACCAGTGCGCGCCGTCGCAGCAGTTGCAGGCCGGCACCGAGGTGGAGATCGCGTTCCTCGCGCAGGCGATGTTCAACGGCTGGGCGGTCGCGGTGACCGACTACGAAGGCCTTGGCACGCCTGGGGATCACACCTACGCGGTGGCCCGGTCGGAGGGTCGCGCGCTGCTGGACGTGGCACGCGCCGCGAGCGGTATCCCCGGCCTGTCCGCTGACGCACCGATCGGCGTTTTCGGCTACTCCCAAGGTGGTCAGGCCGCGTCGGCCGCCGCCGAGCAGTGGAAGTCCTACGCGCCTTCGCTGAACGTCGTCGGTGTCGCCGCGGGTGGCGTGCCCGCCGACCTGAACGCGGTGGCGAAGTTCAACGACGGCAACGCCGGTTCGGGACTGGTGTTCGCGGCGGCCGCGGGATACGCCGCGGCCTATCCCGAACTGCCGTTGTCGGCGGTGCTCAACGCCCGCGGCCAGCAGGTCATCGATCAGATCCGCAACGCGTGCGTCGCCGAGATCGCTTTGGTGGCACCGTTCACGCGGCTGAACTCGCTGACCACGACCCCGGACGTCATCCAGGACCCGTTGTGGCAGAAGCGGTTGAAGGAGAACACTCTCGGCGCGGTGAAGCCCGCGGCGCCGGTGTACCTCTACCACGGCACGCTCGACGAGCTCATTCCGTTCGCCGTCGGCCAGAAGCTGCGCTCGCAGTGGTGCTCGCTCGGCGCCGACGTGCAGTGGACGCCGCTGCCGCTGCTCGGGCATGTCGCCGCCGTCAGCGCGTGGGGCTCGAACGCGTTGAACTGGCTCGGCGACCGCTTCGCCGGCAAGGTCACGCGGCCCAACTGCTGATCATCGCGGCGGCGAGAGCCGGGAACCAGGCCACTGGCGCGAGGAAGCCGTGCGCCAGCAGGAGCGGCTTCTTCCAGGCGGCCTTCGTCGCCTGGAAGTAGGCGATTCCCGGTGCGTCGGGATTGCGCTTCCGCCAGCCCTTCACCATCAGCGTGTCGCCGAAGGTGTTGTGCAGGGTGAGCACGGCGAACCCGATCCACGCCAGCAGTGCCGAGCCCGCTGTCATGAAGGCGACCCAGAAGCCGAGCCCGACGAACGCGGTGGTGAGGTGGTAGTAGGCGAGGGGTGGCACGTGTCTTCGCGCTCGGAGCAGGCGGGCCAGGATCACCAGTCCGACCCCGATGTTGAGCACCCAGCCGACCAGGGCGATTGTCGCTGTCATGGGCCGACGGTACTACGATCGTAGTGCCTAGTCACTACGTTTATAGTGTCCCGGTGACCTCCAACAGGGAACGCGCCCTCGCCGCCGCCGTCGAGCTGCTCGGCACCGAAGGCCTGCGGGGCCTGACGCACGCTCGCGTGGACGACCGCGCCGACCTGCCGAAGGGGTCGACGTCCAACTACTTCCGCAGCCGCGCCGCACTGCTGGACGGCGTCGTGGACTGGATGGTGCGCAAGGAGACGCCGGAGGTCGTGGCCACGCTCAAGCCGTCGTCGGCGGAAGACCTGGTCGACGAACTGTGCCGGCTCTACGACTTCATGACCGGTCCGAACGTCGTCACGACCACGGCGCGCATGGTGCTGTGGATGGAGGCGGCGACCAATCCTCAGGTGCGTCAGGCGTTGCTGCGCGGGCGGGCCGCCATGTCGGGGATGTTGATCCCGGCCCTCGCCGGCCTCGGCGCGCGTGACCCGCTGGCCGCCTCCGACACGCTGGGTGCGTGCGTTCAGGGCTTGTTCCTGCAGCAGTTCGCCAGGGGTGAGGCGATCGATCCGCGCCCGCTGGTGGAGATCATCGTGCGAGGTGCTCTGGCGTGAACCGCTTCCGGAACGTGAACCCGTGCGGCGTCGGTCCGTCCCGTCTGATCAGGTCGAGCTTCGCGAGGCCCTCCTCGGTCGTGGGCTGGTGTCCGGCGGGCACCCACCACATCACGTCCCACGCGCTGTCCGGCTCGAACCACTGAGCGCTGCGCTTCACCGCTTCCAGGTGAATGCCGCCGAACGTGAACTGCCACAACGTCTCGATGGACTCCCACACGCTGAGGTTGAACGCCTCCAGCATCGGATCGCGCCCGAGCCGCTGCAGATCGGCCATCATCCGGTCCGAGGTCGGCCGCCACACGAAGCCGGGGGACTGCTGCGCCAGGTCGTTGATCGCCTCGACCCGGCTGGTGAACCCGCGCATCCGCCAGTGGTCGAACGCCCACCGCCCGGTCGAGATGTTGGCCTGTGCCAGGTGGAAGTCCCCCATGCCCCTACTCTGACATGATCAGTGCATGAGGTGTGTGGTGCTGGACGACTACCAGGGCGCTGCGCTCGCCAACGCGGACTGGTCGGGCCTCGACGTGACCGTGCTGCGCGAGCACCTGGACGACCCGGCTGAGGTTCTGGCCGAGGCCGAGTGCGTCGTGATCATGCGCGAGCGGACCCCGTTCACCGCCTCGTTGTTCGCCCGCCTGCCTCGGTTGAAGCTGCTGATCACCAGCGGCATGCGCAACGCGGCGATCGACCTGGACGCCGCTCGCGCCCACGGCGTGACCGTCTGCGGCACCGGCAGCGCGAAGACCCCGCCGGCCGAGCTGACCTGGGCGTTGATCCTGGGCCTTGCCCGCCACGTGGCCGTCGAGAACGCGGCGTTCCACTTCGGCGGCCCGTGGCAGAGCACGGTCGGCACCGATCTCGCCGGGTCGACGCTCGGGCTGGTCGGCTTCGGCCACATCGGCAGGGCGGTCGGCCGCGTCGGCAAGGCGTTCGGCATGGACGTCGTGGCGTGGAGCCCCAACCTGACCGCGGACCGCGTGGACGCCGAGGGAGTGCGGCTCGCCTCTGGGCTGCACGACCTGTTGGGGCAGAGCGACTTCGCGTCCATCCACCTCGTGCTCGGAGACCGCTCACGGGGCCTGGTCGACGCGGCGGCGCTGGCCTGCCTTCGATCGACCGCGTTCCTGGTCAACACGTCCCGTGCCGCCATCGTGGACGGTGCCGCTCTGCTGGACGTGTTGCGCGACAACAGGATCGCCGGCGCGGGCCTGGACGTCTTCGAGACCGAACCGCTGCCGCTCGGCGACGAGCTCAGGGCGTTGCCGAACGTCCTCGCCACCCCGCACCTCGGCTACGTCACGCGGGCCAACTACCGGACCTACTTCCGGGAGGCCGTTGAGGACGTCCACGCGTTCCTCCGGGGCACGCCGATTCGGGAGCTGACCCACTCCCGGTAGGTGTCTGGTCGGCCGAACGGGTGAATCGCGGCCTCCGCTGGATCCACGGCTAACGCCTTCTTCTGGACGGGCGACTACCCGTTGGCGGCACAAGTGTGCCCTGCGTCACTCCATATTGGACAACTGACCTGGCAGCGAGGCGTCGGGGGCCACGCCGTCAAGAGGGCGGGTCGGCCATGCGGTATTCGCGGAGCAGCAGGCGGGCGGTAGCGGCGGTCACCAGCGGTGCGCTGGCGTTGCTCGGATTCGTCGTGGTCAGTCCACCGGCGGTGGCTCAGGCCCCGGACGTGCAGAAGATCCTCGCGGGCATCAGCGCGTTCGGGGACTTCTCGAAGCAGCTCGCGAGCGTCGGCAAGCTCGGGGAGGCGCTGCCGCTGCTGGGTGTCAGCCCCGGCGCGGCGCTCGGGTTCGGCGATCTCGTCGCCAAGACGGTGCACGACCCGTTGAAGGACAAGCAGAACTTCCCCGACCTCGCGGGCACCTACCAGCTCGGCGACAGCAGACCGGGCACGCTCAGCGTCCAGACGAGTGACACCAACGGCATCAAGCGCGTCGACGCCACGCTGCACGTCACGACGGTCGCGGACAAACAGCCGATCAGCGTCGCCGACCCGTCGGTCAGCTTCACGACGTCTGGTGCCGTGGACGTGACGTTCACCCTCGACGCCAAGTTCCACTTCGCCTACCAGGAGTCCACCGGCTCGTTCTGGCTGGTCAAGGACGGCGACTCGCCGAAGTTCACCGTGGGAGCGAAGGGCGAGCTCGACCCCGACGGCGTGCCGACCGCCGGCTTCGGCATCCTCGGCGTCGACCTCGACAAGGGCGCGTCGCACGTCATGGTCGAAGCGAACCTCACCGCGTCCGCCGACGACCCCAACGGTGACGGCAGGCTCACCGAGATCAGCGAGTCCGGTGCCGCCGCGGGCCTGTTCCACATCGGGCTGGGCAACCCGGCGGGCAAGGTCGACGCCAGTCTCAAGTTCACCTCGCAGCAGCTCGCCGGAGCGAACGTCGGCGGGCTCACCGGCACGATCGGCGTGCAGTGGCCGGACCTCGCGAGCGGCGCGCCGTCGATCACCGTCAGCGGCCCCGACCTGGCCCAGCTCACCAGGTTCACCACGCTCAGCCCGCGTGACCTGCTCGAGGGCCTGAGCCACCTGGTCAACTCGATCGACGCCGTGCAGCGCGCCCAGTGGGGCTCCGCGGCCGACCCGGTCGGCAACGTGAACCTGCCGTTCATGCGCGGCACGGTCGCCGACGCGGTCAAGGCGGGCAGCGCGCTCGCGAAGTTCGTCGACGACAACGTGTTCAAGCCGGAGGAGGACCCTGCGAAGGCCGGGCTGCCGAAGTTCAGCTCGGTGCAGGAGCTCTTCACCAAGCTCAACACCGGCCCGATCGCCGTGACCGGCGTGAACTACCGCGACGACGTGAAGAAGCTCGAGTTCACGTTGACCATGAAGCAGGACGCTCCGCAGAACGGCGCGCCGCTGGACGTCGTGGCCGAACTGACGTCAGGGCAGGGCGACGACGTCACCTACACCGACACGACCCTCAAGCACGTCAACAAGGCCAAGCCGTGGACGGTCGACGCGTTCAAGGGGCGCATTGTGTCCGCCGGCACCTCGCAGGGCGTGGTGAAGAGCAACACCGCGGACGAGATCACCCTCGAGGAAGGCTGGCAGGGCGGGAAGCCGGTCGACAAGTCGCCGTACAAGGTGAACGCGCCGGACCCGATGACCGGCCAGGTCACCTTCGGCGACATCTTCGCGAGCAAGGGCCTCAAGGGCGCCAACGCGTTGAACGCCACCGCGACCGTGAAGCCTTCCTACGAGGCCAAGGCCACGCTGGTGCTGGACCTGCGCGACCCGATCAAGGGTGATGCCTGCAAGCCGCTCGACCCCGACGCCGCGGCCACCGGCTGCCCGTTCGCGGACAAGAACCCCGACGGCACCACGACCCTGGTGTCCAGCCTGCCGCGCACGCCGGACCGGTTCCTGCTGCGCACCGGCAGCCAGCTGCTCAGGGCCAGCGCCGCGGTCGACACGAACGTCGACGTGAACGGCAGCATCGGGTACCTCAAGGTGCACATGTCCGGCGACCTGCACATGTCCACCAAGGACGGCTCGGCCGACATGCTGTCGATCAGCCTCAAGAAGCTCGGTGACGCGGACGGCGACCTGCCGCTGTCGCAGATCTTCGCCAAGGTCGTCGACAACCCCGAGACCCCCGCGCTCGAACCGGAGAACCTGCTCACCGTCGCGGTCGGCGCCAAGGCCACCGCCACGGTGAAGCTCGACGTCCCCGGCATCACCGACTTCTTCGGCGGTCCGGTGCAGGTCGGTGTCACCATGCCCGACATCACCGATCCGGCGAACGTCCAGTTCACCGGCCTCGACGCGCTCGACAAGGCCAAGGCGTTCGACTTCGACCCGAACAACCCGCGCGCGATGTTCGGTCAGATCATCAAGGCGCTCCAGGTGCTCAACGGCTCGCTGCAGGCCGTCGAGGGTGACGGCAAGGTCAAGAACGCGCTGACCACGCCGTTGCCGGTCGTCGGCAAGTCGTTGTCCGAGCTGCTCGGCAGCGCCGACACCGGAACGGGCAAGTACGGCAACACCACGATCAACAGCAAGAGCGTCGGCTTCCTGCGGGACGACAGCAGGACCGGCGACAAGGCGTTCGGCGCGGACCTTCAGGGCCGGGCCGTGCTGGTCGGCACCCAGGTCGCCGTGGTCCTGGCCGCGGACCCGCAGAACAACCGCGTGCTGCTGGCCGAACCGTGGGGTCAGGTGCCTGGTGACGGCACGGCGTACGCGTTCCGCAGCCCGCTGGAGGACGCGGTCGACAGGCTGACCGCCGCGCCACCGGACTACCTGCAGGACCTCGTGACACAGCTCAACGCCGCGTTGCCCACGGGCAGCGGCATCTCGTTCGCCTACCAGGTCGTCGACTCCAAGCCGTCGATCGTCCTGAAGATCGACGTGAAGCGGAAGGTCGCGACCTCGCAGCCGGTGCGGTTCTCGTTCACCGACGACAAGGGCACCGCGCGCTCACTCGTGGGCGCCGAGGGAGAGGCCACCGCGAACCTCGAGCTGACCGGCTCCACCAAGATCGGCTTCGTGCTGCCGCTGGAAGCCGGCGACGGACCGGCGGACGCGGGCGGTCTCAAGGTCCTGCCGGACTCCACCGTGGACATCACCGCGCACGGCGGCATCACCGGTGTGGTGAAGTCGTCCGTCGGGCCGCTGTCCATCGCTTTGGGCAACCCGAAGGGCACCGAGAAGGCCGTCGCGAACGCGCACTACAACGCACACCTCGGCTACTCGGGGCAGAACCCGGTGTCGTTGAGCGACTTCGTCAAGGGCGTGTCGCTGACGTTGAACGGCGACAACCAGCCCGTGACGTGTCAGGGCGACCCGGCGCAGGGCACCGACCTCGCGCTGTGCGCGGTGATGCCGGTGTTCGTCAGCTCCGACAACGTCACCTGGACCAAGCTGTCCAGCCCCGGTGACTCGTTCATCGTGCGGTTGCCACGTCAGGTCAGTGATCTGGACCAGGCGTTCTCGTTCAGCCCGGACCTGCCCGGCGGTGTGAAGCGGTTCGAGATGCCGACGGACATCGGGCAGAAGATCCTCGACGCACTGCTGGACTTCTCCCAGTTCGGCGACGGCGTCGAGAAGTACCTGGCGATGATCGAACGCGCGCTGCGCACGGCCGCGTTCGACGGCAAGCTGCCGCTCGTCGGCGACGACATCCAGCAGGGAGCCGACAAGTTCGGCCAGCTGAGGGCCAAGATCCAGGAGGCGATGACCAAACTGCCGGGCGGCGGCCGGGTGAACAACACCGGCGAGCTCCAGACGTGGGTCAACGACCACCTCAAGCCCGCGGTCGGCAGTGCCGTCACGGTCGGCTTCACCTGTGACGCCACGCTGCAACCCGCGACCAACGCCAAGGTGACGACGCAGGGCACCGCAGGGACGAAGAAGTACGTCTACGGCGTGGTCGCGACCGCTCAGAACAAGGACGCGCCGCCAGCGGTCGCCGAGGTGACGACCGGCGCGGATCCGTTGACGGGCGCGAACTTCAACCGCATCACGTGGACGAAGTCGCAGTACGCCACCGGTTACAAGATCATCCGCAAGACGGACCCGAACGCGAACAACTGGGTCGTGATCAAGGGCGACGTCGCCGGTGACCAGGTCCAGTTCGACGACAAGAACACCCCGAACGGCGCGGCCTACGTGCCGGCCACGAGCAACCCGAAGCTGACGGACTGCCCGGCGGCGGCGTCGCTGGCCGACATCACGGGTGCCACGTTCACGTTCGACGTGTGCGATGGCGACGTGTTCGGCAACGACTGCGACAAGGAGACGCTGACGCCGGAAAGCCCGCTCGACATCGGCATTCCGGGGCTGTCCCTGAAGGCCGCCGAGGGTGCGCCGAACATGAAGGCCGCGCTGGCCTACCACCTGCACGTGAAGGTGGGCGTCGACAAGAGCAGCGGTTTCTTCGTGGCCACCAAGGACGGTCCGAACCCGGAACTCGGCGTCAAGCTGAGCTTCACGCTGCCCGCGGGGATGAAGGCACGTCTGGCTTTCCTCGACGTGGACCTCAAGCAGCACGCGGGCGGCGCGACGGATCTCTTCGCCGGCACGTTCGTCGTCGATCTGCACAAGAAGGGGCAGGCGGCGTGCTTCGAGAACTGCGGCGCGGCCAACGACGACCGGATCACGCTGGCCGATCTCGCCGACATCGGCCAGGTCACCAGCGTCTCGCTCAAGGCCAAGGTCGGCATCGACTGGGACTTCGACGTCAGCGCCGGTCCGCTGCCCGGCATCAACGGCTGGTTCCACCTGAAGTGGGAGTGGAACGCGTTCGGTGGCAAGCCCGGTGACGGCACGCCGGAGATCGCGTTCAACAACGTCCAGCTCAACGCCGGCAAGTTCCTCGGAGAGGTGCTCAAGCCGATCGTCGAGAAGATCGGGTTGTTCACCAAGCCGATCCAGCCGATCATCGACCAGCTCTACGCGCCGATCCCGGTGCTCTCGGACCTGTCGCGGGCAGTGGGCGGCGGTGACGTCAACCTGGTCACGATCGCCAAGGAGTTCTCGACCATCGCGGGTGGCCCGGACCTGGAGTTCGTGGACAAGGTCCTGCGGGCGATCCAGTTGATCGGCAAGATCACCCAGAACGGCGGGGCGATCGACATCGGCACTTTCGCCGTCCTCGGCGACAAGGCCAAGACGACGACGAACTCGCCGGACAACGCCGCCTCGCTGATCGACCCGAACAAGATCACCCTCGCACCGGGCGACCTGGCGTCGAAGATCGACGCGTCGGCCGGTGGGGCGAAGATCGTGTCCGACGGCGAGGAGGGCAACAAGGCCGGCTTCACGTTCCCGATCCTGAAGGAGCCCGCGAAGCTGTTCGGCCTGATCATGGGCCAGGACGTGGACCTGATCCGGTTCGACTCGGGACCGCTGCGCCTCGGCTTCTCCTACAGCCAGTCGTTCGGCCCGGTGTACGCGCCGCCGCCGGTGCTGGTGACGATCTCCGGCAGCGCGTCCGTGGAGGCGCGGTTCCGGGCGGGCTTCGACACGTTCGGCATCCGCAAGGCCGTTGAGTCCGGTAAGGCGGCGTCCATTCTGGACTCGATCTACCTGGTGACGCAGGACGACTCCGGCAAGCCGCTGCCCGTCGTGACGTTCCGCGGTGAACTGGCCGCGGGCGCGGCGGTGAGCGTGGTGCTGATCGAGGTCGGCATCAAGGGCGGTGTCGCGCTGACGATCAACCTCACCTGGGCGGATCCGAACAACGACGGCAAGTTCCGGTTCTTCGAGTTCTCCAAGGTGGCGCTGAACAACCCGATGTGTCTGTTCAACATGGACGGACGCTTGAGTCTGTTCCTGAAGGTGTACATCACACTCGGGTTCTCGATCTTCAGTGTCTCGTTCGACTTCACGCTGGCCGATATCACGTTGCTCGACTTCTCCGTGAAACCCGACTGCTCGCCACCACCACCCGTGCTGGCGCACAAGGACGGCACGACGCTCGTGCTGCACATGGGCAACGGTGACATCGGCAAGCGCGGCCACTCCGCGTGGACCGGCAACGGCAACGAGGAGAAGTGGACGATCACCCAGCTCGTCAAGGACGGCGGCGGCTTCGACGGCTTCGCCGTGAGCGCGCTCGGCTTCCGCGAGGAGTTCCGCGACCCGAACCTGACCAAGGTGTTCGGCAACGCCACGGGTGACAAGGGCAAGCGGATCATCGTGTTCCAGGGTGACGGCGACAAGAGCGGTGCCGCGAACGACGCCAAGGCCGAGGCCAAGCCGTTCGACAAGGAGGTCGAGGTCACCGGTGGCGACGGCGACGACTCGATCAAGACCGGCATCGGGAAGTCGACCGCTCGCGGCGGTCCCGGCAAGGACCAGATCACGACCGGCGACCTCGCCGCTGCCTTCGGCGGCAAGGGAATCGCCGCGGTCGAGGGTGGCGACGGCGACGACACGATCACCGTCGGCGGGGCTGACGACGTCGTGAGCGGTGGCGCGGGCAAGGACCGCATCGCGGCCGGGCTCGGCAAGAACCGGATCGACGGCGGCGCCGACGACGACAACATCGGCATCGCCTCCGACAGCCCCCTGTCCGCGAGCAACCCCGGCAAGCCGGAGTACGTCGCACAGGCCAACGTGATCATCGGCGGAACCGGCAGCGACCGGATCTCCGGCGGTTCCGGCAACGACACCATCCACACCGGTACCGAGGTCGCGACCGGTGTCGACGACCCCGGCCCGGTGGACAAGGGCTTCAACGGCGACAACGCGAAGGACGCGATCAACGTCGTGGACACCGGCACGGGTTCTGACACCGTGTACGGCAGCCAGGGCGTGGACTTCGTGACCGGCCACTCGTTGAAGGAACAGGTCGACGACATCCGCGGTGGTGGCAACAACGACGTGCTGACGGGCGGCTACGGCAAGGACAAGGTGTACGGCGGCCCGCAGGACGACTACGTGATCGCGGAACCGTCGGACGTCGGCGACAAGGTCGGTGACGGCGTGTTCGGTCCGGTACGGGACGTCAAGCACCGCGTGCTGCCCGCCGGTGTCACGCCGTCGTCGAAGCTGCTGGTCGGCGGTTACGGCAACGACCACGTCATCGGTGGTGACGGTGGAGCGGACATCTTCGGCGACAAGCACGCCAACCCGTGCACGCCGCCGAGCGACAACCCGGTGTCGACGCCGCCCGCCGAGCCTCTCGACGGTGAGGACGGCCGCGATCTGATCACCGGCGGCACCGGGGTGGAGATCGTCGCTGCCGGTGGTGCCGCGGACAACGTGGACGCCAAGTCGAGCAACGACCGTGTGTGCGGTCAGCTCGGTGATGACGTACTGGCCGGTGGCAACGACGACGACACCATCTACGGCGGTGGCGGCAAGGACGTTGCGTACGGCGATGCGGGTATCGACAACGTCTTCGGCAACAACGACGACGACACTCTTTACGGTGGCTCGCAGAATGACGTGATCGAGGGCAACAACGGTGTGGACCGCGCGTTCGGTGGTGCGGACAACGACCGCGTCATCGGCGGTACGCGCAAGGCCGGTGAGCCCGACGTCGGTGACTTCGTCTACGGCGACGCGGGCAACGACGTCGTGATCGGGGACAACGGTGTGGACGGGCCGTTCGACCTCGACGGCTCGAACGCCGGCGCCGGCGGTGCGGACTTCGTGTTCGGCGGCGACGGCGACGACCGGGCGTTCGGCGGTCTCGCGCACGACGAGGTGTCCGGCGGCCCGAAGGACGACTACCTGGAGGGCAACAACGCCGACGACCTCGTGCACGGCGATGCCGGTGAGGACCGGATCGTCGGTGGCAGCTCCGAGGTGGCGTCCGGCGCCGGTCGTCCGGACACGGGTGACACGCTGTTCGGCGACTCGGGTCCCGACCTGATCGCCGGTGACAACGCGATCCTGTCCCTTGTGGAGGGAGCGCAGGCCACGCCGGTCACGCTCGGACGTGGTTTCGCCAAGGCGCACAAGGCCGAGCTGCTCGACCTCGGCTACACGCCCGCCGCCGGGACGTCCGGCCAGGACAAGATCAGCGGTGGCGACGAGCCCGACGTGATCTACGGCCAGAGTGACGAGGACACGATCACCGGCGACGGCTCGGACGACTACGCCGAAGGTGGCCCGGCCCGCGACAAGATCGACGGCAACGACGGCCAGGACGACCTCGTGGGCGGCAGTTCGACCGAGGACTCACCCGGTGCCGGTCAGCCCGATGCCGGTGACGTCATCCACGGCAACGGTGGTCAGGACGTCGTGCTCGGTGACAACGGCCGGTTGGTGCGCGGAGGAACCCCGCACCGGGTCGTGCAGGAACGCGGCATGACCGCACGGGCGATCACCCTGTACGACCTCGGCCTGGCTCCGCACGCCGGCTCGTCCGGCCCGGACGAGGCCGACGGTGACGACGCCAACGACGTGATCTTCGGCCAGGCCGGTTCCGACCGGCTGAAGGGCAACGGCAACGACGACTACGTCGAGGGCTCGCAGGGCGTCGACTGGGTCGAGGGCAACGACGGCGACGACGATCTCGTCGGCGGCAACAGCACCTCGTTGTCCGGCGCCGGTGACACGACCGTCGGCCAGCTCGACGCCGACGACGCCGTGTTCGGCGGTCCCGGCAACGACGTGGCCATCGGTGACAACGGCGTCGTGCTGCGCCCGGCACAGGGGGAGACCCCGACGCGGGCGACGATCCGGCTCTCGTCCGCGGGTGGAAACCCGATGGCGCAACGGATCGTGCAGCGTTACGACCTGCAGGCAGGACCGGCCGACCGCTTCGGCGCCGACCGGATGTCCGGCGGGTCCGGCGTGGACGTGCTGTGGGGCCAGGACGGCGGGGACTTCCTCGCCGGCGACGGCAACGCGGACTACCTCGAGGGCAACGGCGGCGGCGACGTGCTGCGCGGCGACCGCGGCCTCGGCTCACCGTCGTCCGAGACCACCGTGGTTCCGTTGACCAACGCGGACTGGCCGGGCAGTTCGAGTGGGCCCGACCAACTCGTGGGCACCGCGCCGGACGGCCAGGACGACATGATCGGCGGCAGCACGATCCAGGGCTTCCGCGATGGTGGTGACGCGTTCGAGGGCAACGGTGAGGACGACGTCCAGCTCGGCGACAACGGTTCCCTGAAGCGCACGCTGCAGGGTCAGCCGGGGTCGATGACCGAGCAGGTCTACGCCGAGCGGTACAAGTCCGGTGCCGTGCCTTCGAACGCAACGGTGTCACGCACCGCCGACATCGGTCCGTCGACCAGGTTCTGCACGACCGCGCAGACCACGTGCGAACCGGGCGGCGCCTTCGGCAACGACACGATGTACGGCGACGACGGCAACGACGGCATGTGGGGTCAAGACGGCAACGACACCATGTACGGCCAGAACGGCGATGACGACATGTACGGCGAGCTCGGCGACGACGTCATGTTCGGCGGCGACGGCGAGGACGCGATGCTCGGCGACCGCGGTGGTGTGGTCAACGAGTACATGAACGCCAACGACGTGGCTGCGCGCGGTTTCACGGCGAGCCTGAACTCGGTGCCGCAGGAGTCGTACACGGGCTTCCGTGCCGACGCCTACGACCGCAGGGCGGACCTGCTGCACGACGTCAACGGCGACCAGTTCGTCGGAGGCCCGACCGCACCGGCCATGCCGCACAACGGCATCGCCGAGGGTGGCGACGACCGCATGCGCGGCGGTCAGGGCAACGACAACATCCACGCCGGGTTCGGCGACGACCTGGTCAACGCCGACAGCGGCGGCGACCAGACGTTCGGCGGCGACGGCGCGGACGTGCTGTGGGGCGGCAAGGGCTGCGACCAGGTGGTCAACGCCCAGACCCCGGACTGCCTCACGAACGGCACGTTCGACGCGTCCTCCCGCGGCACGAACGACAGGTTCGTCGACCACACCTTCGGCGGTGTCGGCGGTACTTCACCGGCATCGCAACAGGGTGCGCTCGGGTCCGACGTGCTCGACTTCAACCCGCGCGGCTCCTACCCCGGCAACTGCGCGCAGGGCCTGTGGCCGCAGACGCTCGGCAACGGCGCGATCGACCCGTGCCTGTGGTTCGAGATGACCGAGAAGACCAACGACAACCCCGCCGTTCCGGCGACGTTGGCCGACAACCAGCACCACGACGGCACGGACTGGATCTACGGCGGCTGGGACCGCGACGTGCTCCAGGCCGACCGCGCGCAGAACGGGCCGAACCCTGGTGACCGCCTGATCGACTGGGCCGGCGCGTACAACCTGTACACGCACTGCCCGGCCTCCTACGGCGGCTACAACGACATCCGTCAGCGCAGCCCCGGCATGGAGGTGTTCCTGCAGAAGCTGGCGTGGGGTTCCGGCGCGGGTCAGACGGTGGGTGACGTGACCACGAGCGGCACCTCGGCGTTCCGCGAGCTGGCGCTGGTGTACCCGGCGGACAACAACGCCCACGGCATCGGTCCCGCCTACCCCACGACACCGGGCCACTTCGACTCGCCGGTGTCCTGCACGGACTGAAACAGACCGCCCGGAGTCGCTGTAGCGACTCCGGGCGTTTCGGCGACCTACAGCCAGGAGGTCCGCGATGAACGACGCCAGACTGGTCGTGGTCACCGGTGCGACCGGACGCCAGGGCGGCTCGGTCGCACGTCACCTGCTCGCCGATGGCTGGCGGGTGCGGGCGCTGACCCGTGATCCCTCGTCACCCGCGTCCGGCCGGCTCGCCTCGGCGGGTGCCGAGGTGGTGCGAGCGGACATGGCCTCCCTGGACTCGCTGCGCCCCGCCTTCGCGGGCGCGCACGGGGTGTTCAGCGTCCAGAACCCGATGATCAGCGGCCTGGACGAGGAGGTCCAGCAGGGCCGCGCGGTCGGTGACGCCGCGGCTTCGGCGGGCGTGCGGCACGTCGTGTACGCCTCGGCAGGTCCGGGAGTGCCGGAAACCGGTGTGCGGCAGTGGGACAACAAGCTGGTGGTGCGGGCACACCTGGAGTCGCTCGGCCTGCCGCTGACCGTCCTGCGCCCGATGGCGTTCATGGAACTGATGACGGACAAGGACTTCTACCCGCCGGTGTCGATGTGGCACCTGATGCCGAAGCTGATCGGTGACGACCGGCCGCTGCCGTGGTTGTGCGCTGATGACGTCGGTGCCGTGGCGGCGAGGGTGTTCGCCGATCCGAACCGGTTCGCGGGAGTGGAACTCCCGCTCGGCGCGGATGTCCGGACCATCGGCGAGTGCCGTGAGCTGTGGCGGGAGGCGTTCGGGCGTTCACCACGCGGCTTCCCGATGCCGCTGTGGCTGTTCCACCGGTTCGCGGGCGACGACCTGACCAGGATGTGGCGCTGGCTGCGGACGCACCCCGTGCCGCTCGACCTCGCCGCGACCAGGGCGATCGTGCCGTCCGCGCGGACCGTTCGCGAGTGGCTGGTGCAGCGAACCTACTCGTAGTAAGTTCGGCCGCATGACCCCGGACGCCTCCGCGCACATCGACGTCGCCGCTACTCCGCAGCGGGTGTTCGATCTGGTCAGCAGCCTGCGCGGGCTCAGCGGGGTCGCCGAGGAGTACTCGGGCGGCAAGTGGCTGGGCGCCTCCGGTCCGTCGGTGGGGGCGAGGTTTCGCGGCGTGAACCGGCGCGGCTGGCGGGTGTGGCCGACGACCGCCGTCGTGACCGACTGCTCGGTCGGGCGGTTCGCGTTCGAGGTGAAGTCGCTCGGGCTCGCGGTGTCGCGGTGGCAGTACGACATCGAGCCGACTGCTGATGGCTGCCGGGTCACGGAGTCCACCTGGGACCGCCGGCCCGGCTGGTACGTGCCGCTCACGGTGCTGGCGACCGGGGTGAAGGACCGCGCTGTGACCAACCAGCGCAACATCGAGGCCACGCTGCAGCGGCTGAAGCACGCCGCCGAGTCCGCCTGACAATCAGACAGAATCACTCACTTTTAAACACACCGCCACACTCCGGCTGGGCGGTGTGATGCGGCCGTGAGCTGCAAACATCGGAGGACCGTAACTAGAACCGGTCCACCGCGACCGTTGTAAACGCTCTCACCGCCGTGGCAACCTGCCCAAACGACGATTGACACGTGCGTAACGCCAGCGTTCAATCCCCGTCAAATATCCTATAGGATCAGAGATCCGAGGAGTTGGCGTGGCAAAGGTCGTACGTGCCGAGGCGTTCCAGGTCGACGTTCCGGTCGAGACTCTGCGCACCGACGCGGTCCAGCAGTTCGTCAAGCAGGAGACGGTGTTCGTCGAGATCGCGACCGACGACGGGCTCACCGGTCTCGGTTACGCCTACACGATCGGCACGGGCGGCAGCTCGGTCCTCGCTCTCCTGAAGGACCACCTGCTCCCGCGGATCGTGGACGCCGACGCGCGCCGGATCGAGGCGATCTGGCAGGACCTGTTCGCCAGCACGCGGAGCACGACCGTCGGTGCGATCACCTCGCTCGCGCTGGCCACCGTCGACACCGCGCTGTGGGACCTGCGCTGCCTGCGTGCCGGGGAACCGTTGTGGCGCATGGCGGGCGGGTTCCGGCAGGAGGTGCCGCTGTACGACACCGAGGGCGGCTGGCTGCACCTGTCCACCGAGGAGCTGGTCAAGGGCGCGAAGGAAACCGCGGACCAGGGCTGGCAGGGCATCAAGATGAAGGTCGGCAAGCCCGATCTCACCGAGGACGTCGAACGGCTCGAGGCCGTCCGGGCGGCGGTCGGCGAGCGGTTCGCGATCATGGTCGACGCCAACCAGTCCATGACGGCGGCCGAGGCGATCCGCAGGGCCGACGCCTTCCGGAACGTCAACCTCACCTGGCTGGAAGAGCCGCTGCCGGCCGACGACGTGAGCGGGCACGAGAGGCTCGCCAAGACCACGAGCATCCCGATCGCGGTGGGGGAGTCGCTGTACTCGGTGGCGCAGTTCCGCGAGTACCTCGAACGCGCTGCCGCCTCGATCATCCAGGTCGACGCGGCACGGATCGGTGGCATCACGCCGTTCCTCAAGGTCGCGCACGTCGCGGAGGCGTTCAACGCCGACGTCTGCCCGCACTTCCTGATGGAGCTGCACGTCAGCCTCGCGGCCGCGCTGCCCAACGGGAAGTTCGTCGAGCACATCCCGCAGCTGCGCGCCATCACCAAGAGCGAGCTGACCGTCCACAACGGACACGCGCTCGCGCCTGACACACCGGGTCTCGGCATCGACTGGGACCGCGACGCGATGGAGAACCTCCGAGTCTCCTGAAGTCATCGCCGGAAATCACAAAGGAGTGGTCTTGAGAGCGTTAGGTGTCGTTGCCGGCCTGCTCGCGTCGCTGATCGCGGTTCCCGCAGCAGCCCAGGCACCGGAAGCACAGCAGCAGACCGCCGCGCCGGCGGCCAAGCCCTACATGGGCTGGAGCAGCTGGACCCTGCAGGCGACCAACTACCCCGGGGTGAACCCGGACGGTCCTGCCAGCTGGCTCAACGAGAAGAACGTCGTGGCGCAGGCGGATGTGCTCGCGGCGAGGTTCAAGAAGCACGGCTACAACCACATCAACGTGGACGCGGGCTGGCTCACCTCGTTCGACGAGTACGGGCGCCCGGTCGCGGACGCCAAGAAGTTCCCGCACGGCATGAAGTGGCTCGGCGACTACGTGCACGGCAAGGGCCTCAAGTACGGCTCGTACCTCGCGGTCGGCCTGGACCTCAAGGCCTACAACGACGGCAAGACGCCGATCTACAACGCTCCCGGCTGCACCACCAAGGACATCGTCTACCCGGACCTGCGCAAGACCAACGGGTGGGACATGGCCTACAAGATGAACTTCGACAACCCGTGCTCGCAGAAGTACATCGACTCCATCGCCCAGGTCATCGCGGGCTACGGCGTCGACTTCCTGAAGCTGGACGGCGTCGGCCCCGGCAGCTTCAAGGGCGGCGAGAACTACGACAACACGAGCGACGTCAAGGCGTGGAACGCGGCGCTCAAGAGCACCGGGCGGCCGATCGAGTTCCTCATCTCGTGGGCGCTGAGCCACCGCCAGGCCGACGTGTGGAAGGCCAACACCAACGGCTGGCGCGTCGACACCGACGTCGAGTGCTACTGCGACACGCTCGTCACCTGGAACCAGTCGGTGAAGCAGCGGTGGAACGACGTCGTGCAGTGGATCGACGACGCGGGCCCCGGCCACTGGAACAACCTCGACAGCCTCGCGGTCGGCAGCGCGCAGATGAGCGGCCTGACGGAGGCCGAACGCCAGAGCTACATGACGTTGTGGTCGATCTCGTCCTCGCCGCTGTACATCGGTGACGATCTCACCAAGATCGACGACTACGGCTACCAGCTGCTCACCAACGACGAGGTCATCGCGATCAACCAGGCCGGCGTCCCGTCCCGGCCGGTCGACCAGTTCTCCGACCAGCAGGTCTGGTACGCCCGCAACCGCGACGGCAGCTACACCGTGGCGCTGTTCAACCTGGGTTCTAAGCCCACCAAGGTGACCGCCGACTTCGCACAGCTCGGCATCGGCGACAAGGCGAAGGTCCGCGACGTGTGGGCCAAGCGCGACCTCGGCCAGAAGTCCGACGCCATCACCGAGGAACTGCCGGTGCACGGCTCGAAGCTCTACAAGATCACGCCGCGTTCCTCGACGGCGCCGGGCGTCGTGCAGGGCACCGCGGCCACGCCGACCAGCGTCTCGTTGAAGTGGCAGGGCAAGACCGGCGTTCGTTACGACGTCTACGCGGGCAACAAGAAGGTCGCCACGACGACCGACACCAAGGCGACCGTCACCGGCCTTACGCCGTCGACGGAGTACTCGTTCACCGTCGTGCAGAACGGCAACCGCTCGCAGGCCGTCACCTACGTGACGCCCAAGGACTCCGTGATCTACGAGGCGGAGAAGGGCAGCGTCGCGGGCGGGGCGACCGTCTACGGATGCGCGTGCTCCGGCGGCAACAAGGTCGGCTACATCGGCGGCAGCGGCGTGCTCACCATGCCTGCGGTCACCATGCCGCGCGAGGGCAACTACCTCGTCGAACTGTCCTATGTGGCCGCTGACGCCAGCAGGACCGGCGTCATCACGGTGAACGGCACCAGCTTCAAGCTGCCCGTCGCCGGCTCGAACGACAACGACTGGAACACGCCCCAGAAGGTCACCGTGCCGATTTACCTGATGAAGGGCAACAACACCATCAGGATCGGCAACCCGGACGACTCCGTGTTCGACGTCGACAGCATCCGCATCTAACCCCCTGAACAGGAGGCGTCGTGGTGACTACCGTGCAAGACTCCAGCGCCCATGTCGTGCGTGGTCCCGCCACCACGGCGCCTCCACCCACAGCGAGGCGCCGCAAAGGCCCTGCCTCCCGCCGCCACGACACGTGGGTCGCGTGGCTGCTCGTCGCGCCCGCGATCCTCGGGTTCGGCGTGTTCTTCGCCTACCCGATGCTGCGCGGCGTCTACCTGAGCTTCACCGAGTTCCACATCCTCAGCCCACCGGTGTGGACGGGGCTCGAGAACATCCAGCAGCTGATCAACGACGCGAGGTTCTGGCACTCGCTCGGCGTCACCGCCTACTTCGTGGTGCTGACCGTGATCCTCGGTGTCGGCATCTCGCTGATCACCGCTGTCGTGTTGCACCGCCTGGGGGTCAACACGACGGTGCGCGGGCTGATGATCCTGCCGTTCCTCATCTCCGGCGTCGTCACGGCGCTGGTGTGGACGTGGATGCTCGACCCGCAGCTCGGCATCGTGAACCAGCTGATCACCTGGGTCACCGGCGAGCCGATCATGTTCTTCGGTTCCGACAGCTGGGCGGTGCCGACGCTGGCCGCGTTGAACGTGTGGAAGTCCATGGGCTACAACGCGGTCCTCATCTTCGCGGGCCTGCAGACGATCCCCGCGTCGATCTACGAGGCCGGCCGGATCGACGGCGCGTCGGAGTGGCAGATGTTCCGCTCGCTCACGTTGCCGTTGCTGCGGCCGATCCTGGTGATGGTCGTGATCCTCAACGTGATCAGCGCGACCCAGGTGTTCGACATCGTCCAGGTCAGCACCAAGGGCGGTCCGGCGGACGCCTCGCTGGTGCTGCAGATGTACATCTACGACAAGGCGTTCGGCCAGTTCGACTTCGGTTACGCCGCCACCATGTCGCTCGCCCTGTTCCTGCTGCTCGTCACGGTGACCTTCACGCAGATGCGGATGGCACGTGCGGGCGAGTCGGACACGAACTGAGGAGTTCCGGGCTGTGAACCTTTCTTCTGGGAACCTCTCGATGAAACTCGGCAGGGGCGTGGCCTGGGGCTACATCATCGTCGTCCTGCTGATCACGATCTTCCCGTTCTACTGGATCATCCGGACCGCGCTGTCCAACAACTTCGCGATGTCGACCGACCCCTCGTCGTTGCTGCCGGTGCACTTCACCTGGGGCCCGTTCAAACGTGCTCTCGGCCTCGCCTCACCCGCGGAGGCGGCCGCGGAAGGCGGCTCGGGGGCCAAGATCGACCTGGCGCTCGCGTTGTGGAACTCCATTGTGTACGCGGGACTTCTGACGCTCTGCACGGTCGTGCTGTCGGCGCTGGCGGCCTACGCGTTCGCCCGGTTGCGGTGGAAGGGGCGGGACGTCGTGTTCGCCGTGCTGCTGACCGCGCTGATGGTGCCGTCGGTGTTCACGCTGCTGCCGAACTTCGTGCTGATGAAGGACCTCGGACTGCTCAACACGTTCGGCGGCATGATCCTGCCGGGCGCGTTCTTCTCCGCGTTCAACATCTTCTTCCTGCGGCAGTTCATGTTGGGGCTCTCCAACGAGGTGGAGGAGGCCGCGATCATCGACGGCGCCGGGCCGCTGCGGGTGTGCTTCCGAATAGTGCTGCCGATGAGCATCGCGCCGATGGCCACCCTGACGCTGCTGACGTTCATCACCACCTGGAACGACTACTTCTGGCCGTTGCTCGTCACCAACGACGAGTCGGTCCGCCCGCTCACCCTCGCGCTCGCGGTGTTCAAGCAGTCCTCACCGCAGGCGTCGCTGGACTGGGCAGGGCTGATGGCGGCGACGCTGGTCGCGGCGCTGCCGATGTTGCTGCTGTTCGTGGTCTTCGGGCGGCGGCTGGTCAACTCCATCGGCTTCACGGGGATCAAGTGAGACTGCACTGGCCTGCCGCGGCGCAGGAGTGGACCGAGGCGTTGCCGATCGGCAACGGACGCCTTGGCGCGATGGTGTTCGGTGGGGCCGGGCGGTCCCGCGTGCAGGTCAACGACGCGACCGTGTGGTCGGGTACCGCGGAGGGTCCGGCGAAGGCACTGGCGGACGTCATGGCAGCTGGAGCAGGTCTGGAACGGCTCGCGCAGGTGCGCCAGGCGATCTTCGGCGGTGACCTGGAGCGGGCGACCCAACTGCTGATGTCGTTCGAAGGCCCGTACAGCCAGACGTTCCTGCCGTACGTGGACCTGTGGATCACCTTGCCCGAAGGCGAGTCGCACGGCCGCACGCTCGATCTGAGCACCGGTGTGGTCACCGAGCGGCTGACCATCGGCGGCAACGACGTCGTCCGGCGGGTGTGGACGTCGGAAACGGCTTTGTGCGTGGAGATCGTCGGAGCGGTTCCGCTCGACGTGGAGCTGACGACGCCGTTGCGCGCGGTGTCGCCCAACGGTCTCGACCTCGTGATCGAGATCCCGGTGGACTCCGCGCCCCGCCACGAACCGCAGATCGACGCTCCGGTCTACGGCGAGGGCTCCGAACGCGGCACGGTGAACGTGCGGATCAACGCCGGCGACGACCGGTGGTCTCTGACGCTCACCAGCTCCACCACCACGGAGAAGTACTGGACCGGTCAGCGCAGGAGCGACCTGCCGTCGTTGCTCAACGCCTGCGACGTGCGGTTCGGTGACGTGCCGGACGTCGTGGACGTACCGGAGTTGCTGGAAGGCAAGGACGAGCAGCTCACGGCGTCGGTGCTGTTCGCGTTCGGCCGCTACCTGCTGGCCTCGTCGTCACGACCGGGTGCGCCGCCCGCGAATCTCCAGGGCATCTGGAACGGCGAGCTGCGGCCCGCCTGGTCGTCGAACTACACGATCAACATCAACACCCAGATGAACTACTGGGCGGCCGAGGTCACCGGGCTCGCCGAGTGCCACGAACCGTTGCTGGAACTGCTGGAGAAGCTCGCCGTGACCGGCGCCGACGTGGCACGGGAGCTGTACGGCGCGCGCGGCTGGGTGGCGCACCACAACACCGACGCGTGGGGCTGGGCGCTGCCGGTCGGCATGGGACACGGCGCGGTGTCGTGGGCGCTCTGGCAGATGGGCGGGGCCTGGCTGGTCCAGCACGCCTGGGACCACTACGACTTCGCCCGCACCTGGTCCACTTTGGAGCGTGCGTGGCCGTTGCTGCGCGGGTGTGCGGAGTTCCTGCTGGACTGGCTGGTCGAGGGACCGGACGGCTACCTCGACACGTGCCCGTCGACGTCACCGGAGAACTGGTTCCTCGTCGACGGAGAGCCGCAGGCCCTGACGTGGTCCGTGACCATGGACGTGACGCTGATCCGTGCCGTGTTCGAACGGACTCTCGCGCTGGCGCTGGCATCGGGCCGGACGGATCCCGTGCTCGCGGAGATCTCGGCGGCGCTGCCCCGCCTGCGGCCGTTCCCCGTGCTGGACGACGGCCGGCTGGGGGAGTGGGTCACCGACCTGCGAGAGGAAGACCCGACGCACCGGCACATGTCGCACATGGTGTCCGTCTACCCGCTCGGCCAGATCGTCGCCGGCACCCCGCTCGGTGACGCCGCCGTGGCGACGCTGGACCAGCGCGGCAACGGCGCGATGGGCTGGTCGTGGGCCTCGAAGATGGCATTGCGGGCCAGGCTGGGCGACGGCGAGACCGTGCGGTCGCTGTTGTCCGAGGCCTCGCAGGCCTTCACGGGTGATCGGCACCGTGACGCGCCGTTCGACGGCTCGGAGTGGGGCGGCCTGCTGCCGAACCTGTTCAGCACGCACCCGCCGTTCCAGATCGACGGCAACTACGGCTTCACGGCGGCGCTCGCGGAAGTCGTGGTGCAGAGCCACACCGGCGTGATCGACATCTTGCCGGCGCTGCCTTCCGGTTGGGCTCGCGGCGAGGCTCGTGGGCTGCGCTGCCGCGGCGGGCTCGCGGTGGACGTGTCGTGGAACGCCGGTGAGGTCCTCGCACGGGTGCGGCGGTTGTCCGGTGACGCCTCGGAGGTCGTGCCGGTGAGCATCGGCGGCGAGGTCACCGAGGTCGTGGTGAGCGACGTCGTCGAGGTGCGGGGGAGGATCTCGTGCTGACGGACCTGGGCCTGGACGCGCTGTGGGACTACCGCAGCACCTACATCCGGCCGGACGACTTCGACTCGTTCTGGGACTCGACCCTGGCCGAGGCCCGTGAACTGGACATCAAGGCCGAAGCGGTGCTGGTCGAAACACCGTTGCGGACGCTCGACGTCTACGACGTGACGTTCTCGGGCTTCGGGGGCGACCGGATCCGTGCCTGGCTGCGCACGCCCAAAGGGCAGTCCGGACTGCCTGCCGTGGTGCAGTACCACGGGTACGGCGGCAACCGGGGGAGTGCGGTCGAGAACCTGACCTGGGCCAGCGCCGGGTTCGCGCACCTCCAGGTCGAGGTGCGGGACCAGCGCGGCGGTGCCGGGTTCATGACCCGCGGGATCGCCGACCGCTCGACCTACTTCTACCGCAAGGTCTTCACGGACGCGGTGCGCGCGGTCGACGCCGTGCGCGAGCTGGGTTCGCCCGACGTGGCTGTGATCGGCAACAGCCAGGGCGGTGGAATCGCCCTGGCCGTCGCGGGTCTCGTGCCCGACCTGGCCGCGGTGCACGCGCAGGCGCCGTTCCTGTGCGACATCCGCAGGGCGTTGAACGTCTGCGGCCGCCCGCCCTACACCGAACTGACGACCTACATCGCCGAGAACCGGCGTTCCGGCATCTTCCCGGCACTGTCCTATTTCGACGGTGTGGGATTCGCCGCTCGAGCAGTCGCCCCCGCCTGGTTCTCGATCGGCCTGATGGACGACATCGTGCCGCCGTCCACCGTGTTCGGCGCCTACCACGCCTATGCGGGACCCCGGCACATCGCTGTCTGGGAGCACAGCGCCCACGAGGCGGGCGGCTCCGACGACCTCGACATCGCACTCGACGCCTTCCGATCCCGTCTCTTGGAGAAGCCATGAAAATCGCCGCCGCTGCCCTGGTCGCAGCAACAGCCCTGGTGGTCGCGGGTTGCGGGAGTTCCGACACGGGCTCCGGCAGCAACACCGTGAACTGGTGGACCTGGGACGACAAACAGGCAGTCGCCTACGGCGAGTGCGAGAAGGCGTTCGAGGCCGCGAACCCCGGCACCGACGTGAAGATCACCCGCTACAACGTCGACGACTACTTCACCAAGCTCACCGCCGGTTTCGTGGCCAACACGGCTCCCGACGCGTTCCAGAACTCGGTGCAGTTCCTCCAGGCCTACGCCTCGCAGCACCAGCTGATGCCGATGGACGACCTCATCGCGAAGTCCTCTTTGGACACGAAGAAGTACTCGGTCGGCTTCGACACCTGGAAGTTCACCGACGGCAAGCAGTACGCGCTGCCGCTCGACTGGGCCGCCTCCGGCATCTACTACAGCAAGGACGCGCTGACCAAGGCCGGCGTCGCGGAGGCCGACGTCGCCAAGATGACGTGGAATCCCGACGACGGCGGCACGTTCGAGAAGATCGTGGCGCGGCTGACGATCGACAAGAACGGCAAGCGCGGCGACGAGGCCGGCTTCGACAAGAACGCCATCGCCACCTACGGCGTCGGCGCCATCGCCGGACGCAGCTTCATCGGCGAGACCACGTGGGCTCCGCTGGTCTCGACGCTGGGCTGGAAGATGGGCGACAAGGAGCAGTGGCCCACCAAGTTCAACTACACCGATCCCCGCTTCGTGAAGACGATGAAGTGGGTGACGGCGCTGACCGAGAAGGGCTTCTCCCCGAAGCTCGGCACCTTCACCACCGGAAACCAGTCGACCATCTCCGACATCGACCTGGTCGGCTCCGGCAAGACCGCGATGACCATCGGCGGTTCCTGGTCAGCGCCGTCGTTCGGCAAGATCCCCGGCGTCCCCGTGGGCATCGCGCCGACTCCGCTGGGCCCGGACGGCAAGCGTTCGGTGCTGTCGAACTCCAACGGCAACAACATCTGGGCCGGCACCAAGAACCCGGACCTGACCTGGAAGTGGGTCAGCTACATGGGCAGCGAGGAGTGCCAGACCAAGGCCGGCGCGACGGGTACGTTCTTCCCGTCGATCCCTGCGTCGATGGACAACACCGTGACGTCCATGAAGAGTCAGGGCGTCGACCTCACCGTGTTCAACCAGTACGTGAAGGACGGCGTCCTGTACCCGTCCAGCGCTTACGCCAACGGCTCGGCGATGCAGTCCGCCGAACAGCCGCTGTTCGAGGCCTACTTCGGCGGACAGCGCTCCGATGACGTGTTCGCCGAGATGGAACGTGTCTCGCAGGAGATACTGGCCAAGAACTGACGGGAGTCACAGGAGTGGTGTTGCGGATACCGACCAGGCGCGTGCTCGCGGATGACGTCTACGAGCAGATCCGCGCGCTGATCATGAGCGACGGCATCGCGCCGGGCGCCCGCGTCAACATCGACGAGATCGCGCGCGAGCTCACGGTGTCTCCCACGCCGGTCCGTGAAGCCCTGGCCCGTCTGGAGTCCGAGGAACTGGTCAGCAGGCTCCCGTTGCGCGGCTACCGCGTGACGGACCTGCTGAACCGAAAACAGGTCGACGATCTGTATGCCTTGCGTCTGCTGCTGGAGCCGCCTTCCGCGGCTCTGGCGGCGGGCCGCATGACACCGGAGAGCGTCGTGCTGATCGAGGAGGAACTCGCGACCTGTCCGGCGGCTCCCGCGGATGACGCTTATGACGACTACAAGAACCTCACGGCGCACGATCAGCGGTTGCACGAACTCATCCTGCGAATTGCGGGGAATGAGGCGGTCCTGCAGTCGTTCGCCAAGACGCATTGTCATCTCCACCTGTTCCGGCTGAATTTCCAGCAGCCGTTCGGGGTGCAGACCATCACCGAACACCGGGCGATCGTGGACGCGCTGGTGGCCAGGGACGAGATCGCGGCCAGTGCGGCGATGACCGCACACCTGGAGGTGGCGCGGGCCCGGCTGCTGGACCGGATGTGAGCGTGTCGAACGCCGGGGGCGGCCGGAGTCGAAATCCGTCGAACGGCACAACGCCCGACCGGACCACCACGGCCACCGGTATCACCCTGCGTCGTCCATTCGCGGACCGAAACCCGAACTGGCCCCTCTCCCCGCGAAAACCCCGTCTGACCAGCAAGATCACCTCCGGCCGGAAACCTTAAAAGCATTTAAAAACAACATGGTCTAGTCCGATTTGAACCTCGTCCGTGACCTCCCCGTAGTCATCGGTACAACACCGATCGACCCCCCGAGGAGAATCGAATGGGCGCTCGACACCGCAAGCCCGCCATGATCGGCGCGGGCGCCATGCTCGCGGTCGCCGCTGTCGCCGGTGGCATCTTCGCCTTCAGCGGCACCGACTCGAACGCGGCTGAGGACTGCGGCGGACTGGACACCGCCCTGCAGAACAACCTGACCTTCATCGCCGGGCAGCAGGCGAACCCCGACGCCCAGTCGGACGCTCGCATCGCCAACCGGCAGGCGGTCGTGAACCTCATCAACCAGCGGCGGGCGGCCGCCGGGTGTGGCAACAAGGTCGAGGCGAAGCCGGAAGCGGGCCAGGCGGCCACGTCCGGTGAGGACTGCGGCGGGCTGGACAAGGCGCTGCAGAACAACCTGAGCTTCATCGCGGGGCAGAAGGCCGCCCCGGACTCGCAGTCAGAGGCCCGCATCGCGAACCGGCAGGCCGTGGTCGACCTCATCCAGCAGCGACGCAAGGCGGCGGGCTGCAAGGGTGACGGTGGCGCGGGCAACGCCGACCAGGGCAACGCAGGCCAGGGCAACAACCAAGGCAACGCTGGCAACCAGGGCCAGAACACGGCCCAGCCCGCACCGAAGCCCACTGCCAACCCGGGCAACGACAACGGTGGCGGCGCGTCCGGTCAGCAGGTCTGCAACGGTTCCACCGTCACGCTTTCCGGTGAGGGTGGCGAGCCCGCCGCGTCGAGTGGCACGTTCCCGGTCGGCACCACGCTGAAGGTCACCAACCTGGACAACAACAAGTCCACCACCGTCAAGGTGGCGTCGGTGTCCGGCAGCTGCGCGCTGCTGAACAACGCTGCCTTCGAACAGGTTCGTGAGCCCGGCAAGTTCCTGATCCGCAACGCGAAGATCGAGAAGATCGGCTAGGTCCACACAGGACTGGTTTCGCGACGGACTGGTAGGACGGGTGTTCCCGGCAAGGCGCGGGGGAACACCCGTCCTAGGTCCATGTCCAGTGGAAACCGCGGACGCCGGGCTGCACGTCCAGCGCCACGTCGAGCAGCGTGCGACCGGGCTGCACCGACGAGCCGTCCGCGACCTGGGTGACCGAGGCCGGCGCGTCGCCCTCGAAGGTCACCTCCAGCACGTATTCGTGGGTCGGCAGCCGGAACTTGCGTTCGTAGTTCGTCGCGAGTGGACACGGCGCCTGGTTCACCAGCTCGTGCTCGATCACGATGCTCTCGCCCTTGCGCAGCGCCCGGTCGAACAGCAGTTCCGCTACCAGGAAGCCCTGCGCCGGGTCCTGCACCAGCTGGCCGACCTTGCAGTGCTTCAGGGCGTTGACCTGCGGCAACGGCCGGTCGTGCTGGTCGACGTGCATGATCACGACCCAGCGGTCCGGCCCGTTCATCGACGCCGACAGCACCTGCCGTGACCGGAAGGACAGCTCGGTCCGGTCCGCGCCGATCGTCACGAAGTCCTGCTGGCTCACCCGGATCAGCTGGTCGTCCCACTGGGTGTCCAGGTCCTGCAACACGTTCTCCACGTGCGAGGGCGACGGCCAGAACGCGGACATCGCCTCCGGTGCCTTGCGCAGCCAGCGGCCGCGCGACCGAGGTGACCCCAGCAGCCCCGAGAGGTGGCCGGGCGGCAGTTGCAGGATGTGTTCCAAGTGGACGACGGCCTGCAGTGACTTCTTGCGCTCCGGACGGCTGCGGCCCGTTTGCCAGTAGCTCAACGTCGCCAGCGAAACCGAGACACCGTTCTGAGAAAGGTGTTCGCGCAGACGCTCCAGACCTAGACCACGATTCGTGATCGCTGTCCGGAGCGCCTCCGCGAACTCGTCCACGCCGGTCACGCTAATGCATCGTCACGTCCGGCTGTAGCCCCTGACGTGGGCGGTAGGTGACCTGGCGGCCGTCCATCACCATCTCGACGTCGACGGTCTCCTCGAACGGCGGACCCATCGGCCGGATCAGCACCGGGGTGGCGCCGCCCTGGTGGATCCGCACGTTGACGCTGAGCTGCGTCGCGATCAGGTGCGCGACCAGGTCACGTGCGTTGCCGGCGCCCGTGTTCTCGCCCGCGTCCGGCTTCATGTACCAGTTGGCGTTCTCCACCAGCGCGCCGTTCATGTGGCCCTGGTGCATCGGCCTGCTGACGGTCCAGTCGGCCACGGCCCTGGTCACCGCCTGATGCGTCGCTGCCAGGCCCACCACCTGCTGGCGCAGCGTCGCCGGGTCGATGCCCCGCGCCTGCCCGACCGCGGCGTAGAGACCGTTGGTCGTGACCGGCGGCACCGGCTGACGGACCAGGATGTCCTCGTTCAGGAACCGCAGTTGCCGCTGCGTGTTGCTGACGTGGTCGGACGCCACCAGCCCGTGCGCCGCGACGACCTTCTGGTCCTTCTGGATACCCGCCTGCTGGTCGGCGAACGGAGCGGGCATCGGCGCCGAGACGGCCGGGTTCATCCGGTTCTTCTGCGGCGCGCCGAGCTGGGTCTCCATCTTCCGCGGCGGGTTCCACGTCGACGTGGTCTCTCCTGGCGCGGGCTGGCGGAACGGCTCGACGGTCGCGTGCGGACCGCTGGCGAGCCGCTCGCGTTCGTCCGCGAACTTGGTGCCCGCCTTCGCCGACTTGCCGTCCAGGAACCGCTCGGACACGTTCGGCAGCGCCGTGTGCGACTGCGGCAGCTTGCCGTCCTTGATCAGCCCGTAGGCGATCCTGGACAGGTCGGTGCCGGTGTCACCCGCGACGAAGTCCGTCGTGAACGCCTGACCGCGCACCGGGTGCCGGTTGTTCTGAACGTCCACACGGGCCTGTTGGGTGGCTTCCTCCATCAGCGCCGGGTCGGCCGGCGTGTGCAGCTTGGCCAGTTCCTTGGCGTAGAACTTGTTCAGCGACTGGCCGAGCTGCCCGAACTCCGCCTGGCCCTCGCCGAACTTCACCGACGGGTCCGCGAGGGGCACGAGTCCGTCGAAGAAGAGGTTCGGTTCCGGCGTGTAGGGCAGCAACGGGTGGATGCCCTGCTGGTTGCGGCGCGCGTGCATGTCCGCGTTGATCGCGTGCTCGAACCGCTCGGTGAAGCCCTCCTCGGCGAGCTTGTCCCGGTAGGCCTGCTTCTGTGCGTCCGATGTCTTCGTGTCGTTGTCGATGCGCGTCAGCACGTCGTTCTGCAACTGCTGCGGCGTCACGGTTACGCGGTAGCCACCGCCGACCATCAACGGCCGCAACGGCGACGGGACGTCGGGACCGTCGGCCGGGCCGACCTCGTCCGCGGTCATGAGCTGCGTGACGTGGTCGAAGACGTGTCCGCCCTGCCTCGTTCTGCGGTCGCCCGCGTCGAAGTCCATGACCGAGACGTACGGGTGCGTCCCGTTGGCGGCCAACGCGGTCACGGCGAACTCGTGTGCGTTGCTGCCCAACGTGTTGTTGCGCGTCTCACCGAACTTGAAGCCCTTGGGCCCGTGCGGAACACTCACCAGTGCGATCGGTTCCGCGTGGCCGTTCACCACGGGAGCGGCGGCGGCGATCGCGGTGTCGATGTCCTCCTGCGTCGCGGCGTTCACGCCCAGCACGAACGCCACCCGGCCGTTCATGTCGGTGGTGTTGGCCATGACGCCGTTGATGACGCCGTCGAGCTGGTCCAGCTCGCCCGCCCGGACGATCATGCTGACCACGAACGCCGGAGGCTCGTTGTTCGCGATGCTCTGGCGGGTGCGGTCGAGGTAGTTGGCCGCGGTGATCGGGGTGAGCGTGCGGCCGTTCGCCAGGTTCTGGAACGCCGCGTTGTGCACGCCGTTCTCGTTGACCAGCTCGACCTGCTCGACCAGTTCGGCCGATTCGGCTTCCTGGCCGGTCATCTCGACGTCGTTGTCCTCAATGGACAGCTCGGTGAGGTCCTCGCGGGTGCGCTTGACGGGGTCGCCGGCCTGGTGCACGTCCAGGTGCTCGTTGCCGCGCTTGTTCGACGCCGGCTTCTGCGGCGCGGGCCGCGTCTGGTCGTCCTCGTCGACGTCCATGTCCGAGTCGCCTTCGACGTCACTGTCCATGTCACTGTCGACGTCGCTGCCGATGGCCAGGTCGGCCATGCCGGACCCCAGCTGGGTGGACGGGCCGGGGCCGCCGTCATCAGTCGAGTGAGACCGGCCGTACGGGGCGAAGGTGGTCCTGCCGCTGGGGTTCGGGCTCGCGGAGATGTCGAGCACGTCGGCGTCCGCGCCGTCGCCGGTGAAGGGCTGGATCGGCGTGGCGGGCCAGCCGGGGCCGTGGACCCTGATCGGCCGGCCGATCTCGGTCGCGAGCAGCCGGACCGCCAGCTCCTCCGCCTTGGCCGCCTTCGCGTTGTCCTCCGCCTTCTCGTCGGCGTCGGCCTCGTTCTGGGCGTCGCGCTCGGCGTCCGTCAGCTCCTGGCCGGGCGTGCCGGTGTTGTCGACGACGACGGCATCGGCACCAGGCCGGTTCTCCGGCTCGATCGAGGCCGGCTCGATCAGCGCGACGACCAGGTGGCCGTTCGCGAGGTCGTGCTGCTGCCGGAAGCGCGCGATGTCCGTGGTGACCTCGGACGAGGCCTTCGACCCCTGCCGCACGGCACCCTGGCGCAGGTCGGCCGGCGTCATGCCGTCCGGGCTGCCCATGGCCTGGTGGACGGCGTTGAAGAGACCGTCCTGCCGCGGGGCCAGGGCGATCGGCAGGACACCCCGATCGAGGGTGCCGAGCATGCGGGTGACGTTGCTGTCGTTGTCCGACAACGTCATGTCGAGCATCGCGGCCATCTTGTGCTGCTTGGTCTGCCCGTCGATCGGAGGCAGCAGCGCCTCCTTGGCCGCGGTCTCCGCTCGCTTCTCGGCCGCGGTCTTCTTGGGCTGCTTCCCGCTCTTCTTGGTGGGCTGGGCGTCCGAGCTGGTGGACGGATCGGCAGTGTCAGAAGGCTGGGTCGTCGCCGCGGGGTCGATGCCCGAGTAGCCGAATCCGTCCTTCAGCGGGACGGAGACGTTCTTGTCGAGCGTGTTCTTGTCCTGCCAGCCGAGCTTGCGCGCGTCCTTGTCCGACGGGGTCCACCCGCCCTTGGTGGACACGTGCGTCCGGACGCCCGTCTCGGGGTCCCTGTCGGTGTAGGTGTGGTACTTGACCTGCTGGGGCTCGCGCTGCCGGTGGTCCTTGCCCTGGAACTCGTTGCGGATGTTCGCGGGGGACGTGCCCTGCTTGGCCGCCCGGTCCGCCTGTCCGGGAGGTCCGCCGAAGAACCGGCCGGGCACGGTGTCGTAGTTGATGTGCGACTGGGCCCAGTCGTCACCTTCCTGCTTCGCGAAGCTCAGCCCGATCCGGGACAGGTCGGTGCCCACCGCGCCGTCGACGAAGTCGGTCGAGAAGGACTCGCCGCGGTACGGATTGCGGTTCGTGGCACCGTCGACGTCCGAGCCGGACGCGATGTCCGGGATGCGTTCCTGGAGCTCGGCCCTGAGCGCCTCCGGGTTCGCCTTCGTCTCGGGGCTGATGTCGGCGAACGACTTGTGCTTGTTGATCTCGACGATCTCGGTCGCGGCGAACGTGTTCATCGACTGGCTGAGGCCGTTGAACTCGGCCGCGTTGTCGCTGAACTTCACGCTGGGGTCGACGAGCGGGACGACGGCGTCGACGAACAGGTTGGGCTCCGGCATGTACGGCAGCAGCGGGCTCGTGGCGGACTGCCGGACTCGCGCGTCCATGTCGTTGTGCATGGCCTGGTGGAACCGGTCGACGAAGTCGTCCTTCTTGACCTCGATCTTCGCCGTGTCCAGGGCGGCCTGTTCGGCGTCGTGCGCCTTCTGCTTCTTCTTGAGCGCCTCGGTCTTCTTCTGGTCGGGCTTGCCCTGCTCGAGCTTCTTCGCCTCGGCGTCCAGCAGCGGGACCTCGGCGTCGAGCTTCTTCTGTTCCGCCTTGATGCGGCTGTCGATGTCCAGCAGGAACTGGGGAACGTCGTCGACCCGGTAGCCACCCGCGAACATCAGCGGCCGGACGGGACCGACGTCGGTGTTCATCGAGTCGGTGAAGTGGTTGAAGATGTCCTTCTGCCCACTGGTCACCAGGCGCGAGCCCGTGTCGAAGTCCTGGATCGAGATGTACGGGTGGGAACCCTTGTCCAGCAGCGCGCCGACCGCGTACTTGGTCGCGTTGCCGGTCATCGTCTCGTTGCGCATCGTCCCGTAGGGGAAGGTCACCGTCTTGCCGGTCGGCGCGGGGTTGTCCAGCGCCACCAGTGCGACGGCCTCCGGCCGCCCCGCCATCGTGGCGTTGGCCGTGTCGATGGCGGCTTGGATGGCCGCCTTGTCGGCTGCTTTGCCGTTCACGCCGACCACGAAGACCATGTTGTTCTTCAGGTCGCCCGCGTCCGCCGTGATGCTCTCGACGACGGCCGCGATGTCGTTGTCGACCTTGTTGAGCTGCGCGTGGCTGACGATCATGTTGACGACGAACGACGGCTGCTTGTTCGCCTCGACGCTCTCCTTGAGCTTGCCGATGTACGAGTCCTTGGTGGGCAGCTCGGGGTTGCTGCCGTTCACCAGGTCGGCGAACGCCTGGTTGTACGTGAAGTTCGCCTTGCCGATGGACGGCACCTCGGTGATGGGGGTGACCTGGGAGTCGACGTCCATCGACGTGCCGGCGTTGCTCGGACCGGGCTCGGCCCACGTCTGGGCGCCGGGCTTGCGCTTGGTCTTGCGGTCGTCGAGCGGGGGAGCGTCGGTGTCGCTCTCCGCGTTGTGCGCGCGCTTCATCGGCCGGGTGTCGCCCTCGACGTCCGTGTCCGAGTTCTGCTGCGCGCCGGACCTGGTGTCAGCACTGGTCTTCGTGTCCGACGGCGGGGTCCATCCCGCTGGCGGCGGCACGGTGGCCGGGCCCGCGGGCTCCAGCCTCGTGTCGGGGACCATCACCTGGCTGGTGGCGGTGCGTTCGACGAGCCACAGGTGCCGCGGACGGAGACCGGGGTTGTCGAGGTGGACGTCTTCGCCCATCATGCCGCCGTCGTCCTTGTGCACGCCCGAGTTCGTGTCGTGCTGCTGGAAGACGCGTGAGGAGTCGCTGTACTCGTCCGGAATGCCGAGGTAGTGCAGCGTCTCGTGGGCGAGGACCTCCGGCTTGGTGCCGGGCTGCCAGTGGGTCTGGTCGACGTTCGGGTTCTTCGGGTCGACCTTGACGGTGGTGTGCGCCTCCGCCTTGTTGTCGGTGAACTCCAGGTTCAGGTGGAACTGGTCGCCGCTGGGCAACCGGTAGCCCTGGTTCAGCAGGTCGTTCACGCCCTTGGCGGCGTCCTGCTTGACCTGCTCGACGGCCTTCGGGTCGGCACCCTTCGCAGGGTCGACGTGCACCTTGACGGTGTACTCCTGCACGAACTTGCCGGGGCTCGTCTCGATGCGGCGCAGGTCGTAGTTGATGAGTCCCTTGTAGGACTTGATGTTCGTGGGCGTGCTCGTGGTGCGGACGTCGTGGACGACCTGGTTGACCGTCCGGACGTTCTTGGCGTCGCGGCGGTCGGCCCAGGTGCTGCGGTCGGCCGGATCGCTGGGCGCGAACCAGTCCGCGGTCCTCGCGGGGTCGTGCCGCCACGACTCGTCGGTGATGACGTCCTTGCCCCGGTGGGATTCCGGGGTCGGCGGGGTCATCGCGGGCGGGGCGCCACCACTGCGCACCTGCTTGGACTGCGCGTCGGTGTTGCTGTTCGGCGCCGGGGGAGCGGGCGGTGCCGGGGGAGCGGAGCGGGACGTGCTCGCTTCGGTACCGCTCCTGCTGGTCTCCGCCACCGAGGCCTCGGGCGGAAGAGGCGGCAGCGGCTTCGAGCCGAGGTCCGGGGCGGTGTTCGTGGTCGTGCTGGTGGTCGTGTCCGCAGTTGTGTCCGCAGTCGTGTCTGTGGCGGTGTCCGCGGGCGTCGTGCTGGACGACGCCTCCGGCTTGGGCGGCACGGGCGGCGGGGCCTGCGCGGCCGTGTTGAAGGCGTCGACCTCGCGGTCCACCTTGGCCTTCGCGTCCCACCACTGCTGCTGCTTGGCGTCCGCGGAGCGCCGGGCGTCGTCGAGCTTGGTCTCCGCGTCCTTGATCGCCTTCTCCGCCGCTGCCCGCTCCTCCGCGAGGTTCTGGTGCGCGTCCTCGGCGGCGTTGCGGGCGGCGTCGGCCTCGGCGACGACCTTCTGCTGCGCCTGGAGTTCGGCACGGGCGTCGGCGGCGGCCTTGCGCTGCACGTCGAGGTCCGCGTGGGCGTCGGTGAGCTGCTGCTGGGCGTCGGTCAGCGCGGTGTGCGCCGCGTCGGCCTCCTGCCCGAGACGGTCCAGCTCGGCCTGCGGAGCGCCGTTGATCTCGGCGTCGTCGAGCGCGTCCTTGCTCGCCAGCGCGTCCTGGCTGAGCGAGGTGATCTGCGGGTTGAGCTCCTGGATCGTGGCACGGGTGTTCGCCACGTCCGCGGACGCGCGCTGGAACGCCGTGTCCAGCGCCGGGAGCTTGGCCTCGGCGTCCAGATGGGCGTCGATGGCCGTGTTCAACGCCGTCGCGGCGTCACCGATCGCCTGGTCGGTCCTGGCCAGCACGGCCGCGGAGGAGTTGATGGCGTCCTGCGCCTCGTGGCGGGCCGTCTCGACTTCCTTCTCCGCCGTCCGCCAGTCGTCGGCCGCCTTCTTGACCTCGGTCTGGGCGTCCTTCACCGAGTCGCCGAGGTCGTGCTTCAGCGCCGCGTCGAGCTCGGTGGCGGGCATGCGCACGCCGGCCGAACCGGGCACCGTCAGGTCGACGACGCCGGTCTTGCCGCCGACCGTCGCGACGATGCGGTACTCGACGTCGTACTGCACGAGACCGGTGCGCGCCGGGTCCTTGGGCTTGATGTTTCCGCCCTGGGCCTGCGCAGGGCCGCCGGACACCCCGGAGGAGTCCTCACCCGCGTGCCGCAGCTCGACGCCGCCGGTGCCGAAGTTGACGGTGTCCTTGGCGTCGGTGCTCTGCTTGACCGCCGCGCTGCCCTGCGCGAGACCGACCGACACGTCGGCGGTCTCGGACACCTTGGCCTCGCTGGAGGTCTCGGTGGTCTTCGTGGTCAGCGGGGTCTCGATCTTGACGTCGTCGCTCAGCGACCCCAGCCGCGGGTTGACGAGCTTCGCGTAGACCTTGACGTCGGCGTCCTGGCCGAACGTCAGCGCGGCCTCCTTGAGACCCGGCACGTCGAGCGGGCCGGACAGCATGGAAGGCAGGTGCGGCTGCAGGTTCTCCGGGCTGAGCGTGGAGAGCAGGCTGTTCAACGAGCCGGTGCCCTTGCCGGTGAGGCCCTTGCCCGCGCCCGCCTCTGTCATCGCCTTCACCGCGGCGTCACGGAGGTCGTTGGCGCCACGCAGGTTCTCCACCGACGCGGTCGGCGGCAGCTGCGAGGCACGGGTGTCCTGCTGGAAGGCGAACGTCGCCGCCGGAGTGCCGAGCTCGCTGCCGCGCTTGCTCGCCGCGGACATGTACGGCTGCGGGTTGCCGCGACCGGACGTCGGCTGGGAGACCTTCTGGTTGTCCGCGTGCGTGCGGACCACCATCTCCTGCTGACCGCTCTCGGCCTTCGCGATCTCCTTCGAGCCCTTTTCGACGACGAGCTCGAACTCGACCGGCACGGTGTACTGCGCCGCCGGCCCGCTCGCCGTCCGGCTGTTGCTGAACGCCTCGCTGGTCGAGGTCGTGACCGAGCTGCTCGTGGACTGCCCGATGTTCACGCCCGCGCTGACCCCCGCGGTACCCGAGACGTTCGGGTTCGCGCTGCCGGGCGAGGCCAGCCCCGGAGCCCGCAGGCCGGCGCCCCAGCCGGAGCCGCGGCCGAGGCCCTCGCTCTCCTTGCGGGAGCCGCCGGAGTTGTGGCTCATTTCGACGCCGTCGTTGACGACCTGGTCGAACTTCGGCTCGCCCGTCTTCGCCCGCAACGTGACCTGGTACGAGTCCTTGCCGAACGTGCCGGGCTGGTGCACCAGCAGCGGCACACCGCCGTCCAGCGCGCTGTCGATCATCGCCTTCACGCTCGTGGGCGAGTTGAGGTCGACGATGCGCTGCAGGTTGCTCATCGAGTCCTTGAGCACCGAGTCCGGGATCAGCGCGTCGCTGCCGATCTTCTTGGTGTTCGTGGCGAGCTTGGTGGTGAGGTCGTTGACCACACCGGACAGGTTCGGGACGGACTCCACAGTGGACAGACCCAGTGCACCGGGTTCGCCGACCGCCACGGTCGACGGCGGCGCCATCTTCGGGAAGTCCGGCTTGGGCACGTTCGGCGCCACCTTGGGCAGCGCGCCCAGCTCCCGCGCGACGTCCTCGGACACCCGCACGAACACGGACTTCGGCATGTTCACCGTGACGCCCTCGGCGTTCGGCGTGCCGCCGTGCACGAAGTTCCCGGCCCGGCTCTCGCCGACGATGGTGAACTCGGCGTCGATCTGGATCAGCACGGTCCGCGCGTCACCGGGGGTGGTCTTGCCGCGGTCGACGTTGCCGCCGATCTCGTTCGACTCGGTCTTGGTGTCCGACCACGGCGTCCACTTGGCCGTGGCCGCGGCACCGCCGGCGCCACTGGTCTGGGACGGCGTACCGGCGGGCGGCGGGGTGACGTTCGGGCGCACCGGCACGTTGATGCCGGCGGTGACGTCGACCGACCGGCTGGTCGAGGACGACTCACCGGCCTTGTAGCCACCGCTGACCGAGTTGTCCGCGCCGGTGGTGTCCGAAATGGACACCAGCTTCGCGTCGCCCAGCTTCACCGACATGCCGATGGCGCCGGAGCGGTCGGTGACGCGGCGGTCGTACTTGAGGCCCTGCTCCTGCACGCCGGTCTCGATGAGCCGCTGCAGGTTCGCCTTGATGTTCTCCGGGGTGAACATCTTGTCGATCTGGGCGCGTGAGGCGGTGCCCGGCGTGGTGAGCGCCGAGTCGCCGTTGGCCGCGCGGTTGAGCGCGTCGATCGCCTGGTCCCGCAACGCCGTCGTGTTCGCGACGGCTTCCACGTGCAGGAACTCCGGCGACTTCGGCCGGGCTTCCTTCGGGTTCAGCAGGTCCTTGACGGTCGGCGAGTTGTCGATCTTCGTCGGCTGCGGGTCACCGGGCTTGAAGCCGTCGCCAGGGTTGTCCTTGAGCGTCGAGCCGTCCGACACCCACAGGTTGACCTTGCCGTCGATCTTGTCCAGACCGGCGCCGGTCTTGGCGACGGTCTTCACCTCCGGTGAGTGGAAACCGGGCGCGCCGGGCACGATGTTGCGCACCCAGGTGCGCGGCCGGGTGAACGAGGTGATCTCCACCTCGAACTCCACGTCCTGCTGGAACACCTGGGCGTCCGTGCTGCCGGGGTTCGACGAGGTGGCCGAGACGGCCGGTCCTGCCGAGGTCTTGTCCGTCCAGGAGTGGTTGTAGGACACACCGGCCTGGGGGGACGGGCTGAGCGAGGCGATCCCCGTCTTGACCGGGATGTTCGCGCGGCCCTGGACGCCGCCGGTCCAGCCCTTGGTGGTGCTGGTGTTGGCGTCGAGCTTGGGGCCGGTGGTGGTCGAGTCGCTGACCGGGCGCGCGTCGGCCTGGCCGAGGTGCTTCGGGTTGCTGACTTTCGCCTTGACCGTGACGTTGACGTAGGTGTTCGTGGTCTTGCCGGTGTTCTTCAGCTGCACCTGGACGCCCGGCCCGAGCAGGCTGTCCATGTTCGCCTTCAAGGCGGCGGGGGACAGGTTCGCGGTCAGCTTGCGCTGGTTCGCGAGCTGCTCGGCCACGTCACCGAAGCTCTGGCCCTTGCCGCTGCGCGGATTCGCGTCCGGGTTGTTCCACTTCGGCAGGAACTTGCCCATGCCGGGCAGGTCCTTCAGCGCGCCCTCGACCTGGCTCTGCACCTTGGTGGCCGGCACGAACTCGCCGACCTTGGCGTTGCCGGCGGCGAGCGTGTCGGCGAGGTAGGGCGGCAGGTACTTGGTGTCCGCGGTGGCCGGGTCGGTGGTGGTGTTCCTGGTGCCGTCCGGGGTGGGCAGCCCGACCGCGCCGGCCTCGTGCAGGCCCATGCGCATGTGCGTGGTCACTTCGACCTTGACGTTCTCGCCGGACGGGGTGCGCACCTCGACCTCGGCGGTGACCTCGTACAGGCCGGTCTCGTTCTTGACGCCGATACCGGTCTTGTGGCTGCTGCTCGACCCCGCGCTCACGCCCTCCGCGGTGCGCGCGGAGTAGGTGGCGGTGGCGCCGACCGTGCCGCCGGCCTTGCCCGGCACGCCGAGGTTGCCGCCGAACCCGGCGGTGACGTCGAAACCGGTCTTGGTGGTCGCGGACACACTGCTGCCCCAGGCAGAGGTGTCCTTCAGGTCCAGCGCGGCGGTGTCGTGCGTGCCGACCAGCTTCGCGTCCTTCAGCGTCGCGGTCATCTGCACCGCGCCGCCCTTGCTCGCGTGCGGGCTGGTCAGGTCGGGCGAGGTGACGAACCCGCCGAGCATGGCGGGAAGGTTGTTGCGGATCGAGGTGGGGCTGAGGAAGTTCTGCAGCACCTCGCGGCCGGGCGAACCGACCTTCGTGATGGACGGGTGCAGCTTCTCCGCGACTTCGGAGAACGCCTTCCCGGAGTTCTTGACCACCACGGCTTCCGGCACGGCGTTCTCGACCTTCGTGCCCCAGGCCGCGTCCGTCGGCGTGACCACGTCGGAGGTCCTGCCGGAGTTGACGATCTTGCTGAGGTCCGTCGGGACCTGCAGCGTGACGTCGCCGCTCTTCGTGGCGAACTGCGTGGGGTTGCCGGCGGCGTTGGTGACGATGATCGAGAAGTCGACGGGCGTGGTGATCTTCTTGGAGCCGTCGTCCGACGACTTGATCGCGCGCTGCTCGGTGGTGCTGTTCGTGGTCGACTGCGACACCGCGGGCGTCGCGAGCGCGGCCTTGCCGCCCAGCGAGCCGTACGGGCCCATCGCGACACCGGCCGTCGCCGAACCGCCGACGTCGTTGGACGTGGCGATGGTGTTCGTGGTGGTGGAGGCCGCGGCGGCCTGGAAGTTCTTGTCCACCTTGGTGTCCGGCGCGTCGGTGACGGCCGTGGTGGTGTCCGCGTGCATCTCCGCGCGGATGTTCGCCTCGAACCAGGCGTTGCCGATCTTCACCTGGAAGTTGCGGCCACCGTCGAGGAACGTCTCGAAGTCGTTCTCCAGCGCGTTCTTGATGCGCGCCTGGTCGTCCGGCTTCAGGCCCTGGATCTCGCCCACGACCGCGTCCGCGCCGCGCACGTCCGTCGGCGTGATCGAACCCAGCGCCTTGTTGTCCTGGAAGAACTTCGGCAGGTTCGTGTCCGGCAACTGGCCCACGGGCTGCGGGGCCAGCGTGGTCATCGGGATGACCGGGTTCGGCGTCTGCCTCGGCGGTGCGGGGCGCGTCTGGGGTTCCGGTGCCGGACGCGTGTCGGCGTCGGGCGTGGACCGCGTCTGCGTGTCAGGCGCGGGCGGTGCCGGACGCGTGTCGCTGTCGGGCGCAGACCGCGGTTGCGTGTCCGGTGCGGGCGGTGCCGGGCGGGTGTCGGGTGCGGGCGGCGCGGCGCGGTGCGACGGGCCCTGACCCAGGTCGTGCGGGGTGTAGGTCGTCTTGCCGTTGGGGTTCGGCCGCGCGTCGAGCTCCAGCGGAGGCGGGAACGTCGGCGGCGCCCACTTCTCCGCCTTCTTGAGGTCCGACGGCTTGGACTTCGAGTTGGTCTCCGGCCTCGGCTCGTAGAACGGCTCGATCGTCTTGACGCCGTCGGGGCCGTGGATCTTCAGCGGCCGGCCGATCTCGGTCGCGAGCAGCTTCGCCGCGAGTTCCTCTGCCTTGGCCGCCTTGGCGTTGTCCGCCTGCTTGCCGGCCGCGTCCTGCTGGTTCTGCGCGGCGCGCTCGTCGGGCGACAGCTCGGTGCCGGGCGTGCCGGTGTTGTCGACGTTCACGTCGCCGGTCCCCGGCTTGAAGCTCGCCGGGAGGTCGGTCTTCGGTGCCGGGCCGGGCTCGATCAGCGCGTTGACCACGTGACCGTTCTCGAGGCCGTGCTCCTGGCGGAAGTTCGCGATCTGCTTGGTGATCGCGGGTGATGCGATCGACCCCTTCTGCACTGCGCCGGCGCGCAGGTCGCTCGGCGACTTGATCTCCGGAGCGGCCTTGCCCTTGCCCTTCTTGGACGTGGACGGGGTGGTGCCGGCGTCCTTGACCATGGCGTCGTGCACGGCCTTGAACATGCCGTCCGGCCTCGGGTCCGCCGCGATCGGCAGGACGCCGTGCTCCAGGGTGCCGAACGTGCGGGTGACGTTGTTCGGGTTGGTCGACAACGCCAGGTTGAGCATCGCGGCCATCTTCTCCTGCTTGGCCGCCGGATCGATGCCCATGTGCCCGTGCCCCGCGACCGGCGCGGAGACCGCCGGGTTGAGGGTGTTCTTGTCCTGCGTGCCGAGCTTCTTCGCGTCGGCGTCCGACGGGTTCCAGCCGCCCTGCGACCCGGTGTGCGTGTGGACACCGGTGTTGGGGTCGTAGCTGTACTCGTGCGTGGTGACCTGCTGGGGTTCCCGCTGGCTGTGCGGCTTGTTCGACGGGTTCGGCGTGCCGTCCGCCTTGGGCTTCTTGTCGGCGAACTCGTCGCGGATCTTCGCGCCGGACACGTCGGCCTTGGCCGCCCGGTCCGCCTTGGGGTCCACCTTGCCGGTCGTCGGGTCCGGGGTGCTGCCGTACATGCGGCTCGTCACCGAGGTGAGCGCGACGTGCGACTGCGGCCACGCCTTGCCCTCGGTCTTCGCGAAACCGAGCGCGAGGCGGGACAGGTCGGTGCCCACCGCGCCGTTGACGAAGTCGCTGGTGAAGTTCTCGCCGCGGTAGGGGTTGCGGTTGTTCTTCAGGTCGACGTCGATGCCGGAGTCGATCGTGCTCTTGTTGATCGACTGCTCGACGATGGCGTCGACGTCGGACTGGGGCGCGTTGGGGTTGGCCTGCTTGACCTGGGCCTCGACCTCGGCCTTGACCCGCGCGATGTCCTGCTCGGCCTTCTTGATCCCGGCGTCGAGCGACTCCAGGGTCTTGACCTGGGCCGGGCTCGGGTTGCCGCCGTTGGCCCTGATGTCGGCTTCCAGCTTGGCCTTGGCGTCGGCGAGGGACTCGTTCGGCTTCGGGGGCGGCGGGAGCTGGTTCTGGTGGATGTCCGCGATCTCGTTGCCGGCGAACTTGTTGATCGACTGGCTGAGACCGCCGAACTCGTTGGCGTCCTTGCTGAACTTCACGTCGGGGCCGACGACCGCGACGTTCCCGTCCAGGAACAGGTTGGGCTCCGGCGAGTACGGCAGCAGCGGCGCCGAGTCCTTCTGGCGGCTGCGCGCGTCCATGTCGTCGCTCATGGCCTGCTGGAACTTCTCGGCGAAGTCCGGCTTCTGGATCTGCTGCTGCGCGACGTCCAGCTCTCGGAGGGCCGCGGCCTTGTCTTCCGGCTTGAGCTTGGGGTCGTTGGTGACCTGGGCCCGTTCCTTGTCGATCCGCGCCTGGGTGTCCGTGACGAGCGCCGCAGGGTCACCCACGCGGTAGCCGCCCGAGTACAGCAGCGGGCGGATCGGGCCGGCGTCGGAGTTCAGCGAGTCCTTGACGTGGTTGAAGATGTCCTTCTGGCCACCGGTCACCTGGCGCGAGCCGGTGTCGAAGTCCTGGAACGCGATGTACGGGTGCGTGCCCTTGCCGTTCATCGCGCCGATGGCGAACGTCGTGGCAGGGCTGTGCATCGTGTCGTTGCGCATCGTGCCGAACGGGAACCCCGGCTTGGGGTCGAACGTCGGCAGCGGCACCAGCGCGATCGGCTCTTTCCGGCCCGCCACGGCGTTGTTCGCCGTCTCGATGTTGGCGTTCATCGCGACGTCCGACCCGTTGGGGCCGTTCACGCCGACCACGAACACCATGTCCTTGCCGAGAGGCCCGGCGTCCGCGGTGATCGAGTTGATGACGTCGTTGATCTTGCCCAGCTCGCCGTGGCTCACGATCATGTTGACCACGAACGACGGGGGCTTGTCCGCCTCGACGCTCTCCTTGAGCTTGGCGAGGTAGTTGTCCTTGGTGGGCAGGTCGATCGGGCCGCTCGCCAGGTTCGCGAACGACTGGTTGTACTGGAAGCCCACGTCGCCCAGCGACAGGTCGTTGAACGTGTTCGCGAGGTCGTCGAGCTGACTGTCGTTCTGGGCGCCATCGTTCTGGGAGTCCATGTCGACATCGCCGGTGTCCACGTTCTGGTCGGTCGACGGCTGGTCGACGTCCATCGCGGTGTCGGTGTCCACAGTGGACGGGCCGGGGTTGCTGGGGCCGGCGATGTCGTTCGGGTCGAACGGCGCCCCGTAGTTCTTGGGCTTCTTGGTGGTCGGCTCGGGTTTCGCCTCGACGTCGCTGTCGGAGTCGGACTCCGGGGCGTCGCGCTTCGGCGCGGGCCTGCTGTCGGTGTCGGGCGTCGCGTTCGGCGTCGTGTCGGAGTTCGGCGTGGTGCTGGGTGCCGGGTTCGCCGTCGCGCCGGTGTTCGTGGTCGCGGGCGGCGGCACGGTGGCCGGGCCGGGCGGGTTGATGGTGGTGTCGGGCACCATCACCTGGCTGTTGGCGGTGCGTTCGATCAGCCACAGGTGACGCGGCCGGACACCGGGGTCGGGCAGGTGGACGTCGGCGCCCATCATGCCGCCGTCGTTCTGGTGGACGCCGGTGTTGGTGTCGTGCTGCTGGAAGACGCGGCTCGAGTCGCTGTACTCGTCGGGGATGCCGAGGTAGTGCAGCGTTTCGTGCGCGAGGACCTCGGGACTGGTGTCGGGGTTCCAGTGCGTCTGGTCGACGTTGGGGTTGTCCGGGTCGACCTTGATGGTCGTGTGGGCGTCCGCCGCGTTCTCGGTGAACTCGAGGTTGAGGTGGAACTGGTCACCGCTCGGGAGCCGGAAACCCTGGTTCAGCAACGAGTTGACGCCGTTGGTGGCGTTCGCCTTGACCTGTGCGATCGCGTCCGGGTCCGCGTTCGTGGCAGGGTCGACGTGCACCTTGACGGTGTACTCCTGCACGAAGTTGCCGGGGCTGGTCTCGATCCGGCGCAGGTCGTAGTTGATGAGTCCTTGGTAGGACTTGATGTCCGACGGCGTGCTGTCCGTGCGGACGTCGTGGACGGTGACGTCGACGGTCCGGACGTCGGTGTCGTTGCGGCGGTCGGCCCAGGTGCTGCGGTCGGCCGGGTTGTTCGGCGTGGACCAGTCGGAGGTCTTGGCCGGGTCGTGCCGCCACGACTCGTCGGTGATGACGTCCTTGCCCTGGTGGGATTCCGGGGTCGGCGGGGTCATCTTCGGCGGCGCGCCACCGCTCTTGACCTGCTTCGGCGCGTCGGTGTTCGTGCTGGTGTCCGGGGCGGGCGGCGCGGGGGGAGCGGGCGGTGCCGGCGGGGCGTCCCTGGTGGGCGCGGAACGGGTGTCGCCGCCGGGGTTGTTCTGCGCGGTGGTGTCCGCGGCCGTGTTGGTGTCCGTGTCGGCATCGGCGGTGTCGTCGAGCATCGAGTAGTCGACGAGCTCGTTGCGCAGTTCGGTGATCTTCGCGTCGTCGAGCTCGACACCGAGCGCCGTTTCGAGGGCGGCCTTGTTGTCGTTGACGGCCGCCGTGAAGTCCGTGGCGTTGGTGCTGCCGTCCTTCGAGATGATGCCCGCGTCGCCCAGGACCTGGAACGTCCACATCGCCTGGGTGGTCGGATCAGTGCCGGTCGGCGGGTTGCCGGTGATCGACTCGTCGAGCGTCGGGCCGTCCATGATGCCGGCGACCTGGGCCTCCTGGGCGAAGTTGGTTGCCCGGTTGTAGCCCTTCTCGTGGTCGAAGATCTCCGACGCGAGGGTGTTGGGGTCGTTGTACTTGGGGGTGTTGTCGATCGTGCCCCAGAGCTGCTTCGCCCAGTTGTCGAAGTTCTGCGGGCCGTTCTTGGGATCGTTGAAGGCCTCGATCTGGGTGGCTTCGATGATCGGGCGGTTGAACTGCTGCCGGAACGCCTCCGCGACGTTCTTCGCGCCGTGCTGCTCGATCAGCGCGGCGATCTCCGGCGTCTTGGTGTCGAGCACGACCGAGGCGCCCAGCAGGTCCAGGCCGGCGTCGTTGTAGACGAACTTGTCGGGGTTGTTCTGCAGCAACGCCTCGACGTCCTTGACCTTCGGACCGGCGTTCTGCATGGCGTCGGCGGTGAGGTCGTTGACCTGGCTCTTGACCTCGGCGACTACCGCTGGGTCGATCTCGGGGTCGATGTTCGACTCGACGTCGGAGTCGGCGTCGGAGCCGGCATCGGAGTTGCCGTCGGAGTCGGAGTTGTCGTTCGGGGCGGGCGGGGGCGGCGGCGGGGTGTCCTTGCTGGGCGCGGAACGGCTGCTGTCCTGGTTGCCGTCCTTGGCGTTCCCGTCTTTGCCGCTGTCCTTGCCGCCGCTGTCCTTGCTGTTGCCGTCCCTGGTGTCGCCGTCCTTGGTGTTGCTCGGACCGGGCTTGTCGTTGTCGTCCGTGCCGGGCTTGTGGTCGGAGTCGAGCTGGCTCTCGCTCTCCGGCGTGACCCACTCGAGGCCGGTCCACTTGTTCTTGACGTCCGGGTCGAACAGCGAGTTGAAGTCGGTCTTCTCGACCAGCGGGATCTGCGGTGGCAGGTAGGAGACGCCGGGCTCGACCTTGAGGCCGTGGTTGTCCGGGTTCATCGTGAACTGGCTGATGACACCGGTCCTCGGCGGCAACCCGCCGTCGACGAGCACGTTCGGCCCGGAGATGTCCGGTGCCTGCGCCTTCAGCTCCTCGTTGAACTTCTGGGGCGGCATGTTGTAGCTCTGCAGGCCCTCGAACTTCTGCGGGATGATGTCGGCGAACGTGTTGATGAAGTCGTTGTTCGGCGGCGCGACGATGAAGTTGTTGTTCAGCTCGCCCTTGCCGTACTGGATGTCCGCGGCCGTGTCGAGCTCGGTGCCGGGCGCGACGTCCGTCTCACCCTTCAGCGTGTCGTTGACGCTGTTCTGGTCACGCAACCGCGGCGCGAACAGCGGCACGTCCGTCGGTTGCATCTTCATGTCGCCGATGGTGTCCAGCGACACCGCGCCGGGCCGGATGTCGACGTCGACGTACACGCCACCGTTCTTGGACAACACGGCATACCGCGCGATGTCCGCCGCCAGGTTGTAGGCCTTGGCGTCCGGGTTCTGCGCGGCCGCGTACACGTCGTTGATCGTCGTGTTGGTGTCCGTGCGGCTCTCGACGTCGTTGGACAGCTCGTTGACCAGCTGCGGCGTGTCCGTCTTGATGTCGATGCCGGCGTCCTTGAGCTCCTTGACGACGGCCGGGTCCCACTCGGCACTGGAGTTGTCGGTCCAGAGGGTGGCTTTCCACTGCTGGTTGGGGTCGGCGTTCTTGCCGTTGTTCTCCCCGACCTTGGCGCCCCACTCCTTCATGCCCTGCACGGCGGCCGGGCTGGGGGTGTTGCCGAACCAGGCGAAGTGCAGTTGCTTCGGCACCTCGACCTTGCCCGCGTCGCCCTTGTTCTGGACGGACTGGTCGTACTGCTGCTGCAGCTCGGCCTTCACGTCCGGGTCCGTGATGCGGTTGATGAGGACGCGCGCCTTGCCGGGCTTGCCGTCGTTGACGGCCGTGTCGACGTGCGACTTGAGAGTGTCGAGGTCGACTCCGTTGGGGTTGGCGCCCTTGCCCACCAGCCCGACCCACGGGTCCTGGGGAGTCGTGTTCTGGTTGGAGGTGGTGTTCGTGTTCGGGGCTGGTGCGGGCGCCGGGGTCGCCGGCGGCTTGTTGAACAGGCCCTTGATGAAGTTGATGCCCAGGTACTTCTTGATCGCCGCGCGCTTCTTGCCCTTGCCGCCGTCCGGACGCGGCTGTGCCTGGTAGCTCGACGACGCCGGGTTCGACCGCGTGACCACACCGGGCGCGGGCCGAGTGTTCACGTCGGTGTTGGCGTTCGAGTTGGTGTTCGGCCCCGGAGTGACGACCGGCGGCGCGACGACGAGGTCGGGCGCGGCGTTGGGGTTCGTCGTGGTGTTGGGGCTGGGCGCCACGGCTGCCGGCGGCACGTTGGTGTTCGGCCCAGGCGCCGGCCGCGTCTTGGCGCCGGAGTCGGCGGGGTTGGGCGCGTTGGTGGGCGGCACGTCGGTGCCGGGCACGTTGGAGCCGGGCACGTTGACGGGCGGGGTGTTGACCGGTGGCGTGTTCGGGTTCGGCGTGTTCGCGGGCGGGACGTTGGCCGGGGGAACGTTCGCGGGCGGGACGTTGGCCGGGGGAACGTTCGCGGGCGGGACGTTGGCCGGGGGAACGTTCGCGGGCGGAACGTTGACGGGCGGGGCCGGGGCCGGGCGCGTCTGCGCGGGCGGCGGGGTGTTCGTGTCCGGCGTGGGCCTCGTCTGAACCGGCGGAGTGTTGGTGTCCGGCTTGGGCGCGTTGGCCGGCGGGGTGTTGGTGTTCGGCGAGTTCGCCGGCGGCACGTTCGTCGCCGGGTTCGGCGAGGGCGTGTTGGCCGGGGGAACGTTCGCCGCCGGGTTGGGCGAGGGAACGTTGGTCTCCGGCCGCGGGGACGGAGTGTTGACGTTCGGGTTCGGCGAAGGCGTGTTCGCCGGGGGAACGTTGGCTTCCGGCCGCGGCGACGGCACGTTGGCCGGTGGGGTGTTGGGAGTCGGCGGCGGCGTGTTGACCGGCGGCGTGTTGACCGAGGGCGTGTTGACCGAGGGCGTGTTGGTGCTTGGCGCGTTGACCGGTGGCACGTTCGGCGTGGGCGACGGGGCGTTGACCGGCGGCACGTTCGGCGCGGGCCGTGACTGCGCGGGCGGCGGCGTGTCGGCCTTGGGCTGCGCGGGCGGCGGGGTGTTCGTGTCCGGCCGCGGCGACGGCGTGTTCGCGGGCGGGACGTTCGTCGATGGCGCGTTGGTCGAGGGTGCGTTCGTCGACGGGGTGGGGGTCGGAGAGTTCACGCTGGGCGTGTTGACGTTCGGTGCGGGGGACGGCGCGTTCACCGGCGGTGCGGCGGGCGCCGGGCGTGACTGGGCGGGTGGTGCCGTGTCGGCCTTGGGCGTCTGCGTGGACGGTGCGGTGTCCGACCTCGGCGACGGCGCGTTCGTCGAGGGCGCGTTGACGTTCGGCGCGGGAGACGGCGCGTTCACCGGCGGTGCGGCGGGCGCCGGGCGTGACTGGGTGGGTGGTGCCGTGTTCGCGTTGGGCGGCGGCGTGTTCGTGCCGGGGGTGTTGGTGCCCGGTGTGTTGAGCGGTGGCGCGGTCGGGGCTGGGCGTGACTGGGCCGGCGGGGCGGTATTGGGGTTGGGGGACTGGGTGTTCTGGTTCGGGGAGGTTGCCGGCGGCGGTGTGGACGACGGCGGGGGCGTGAGCGGGGTTGGCTTCGGGGCCGGCGGTGGGGTGGAGGGGGAGGAGCCCGGTGCGCGGTTGATGGTGTTGTCGGGGGTGGGGGGCTTGGGGGCGTCGAACACGCCCTTGCCTGGGCCCGTGCCGAACTTGCTGCCGCCGCGTTCGCCGCCGGTGGCTGTGGGGGTGGCGCCTGCGCCTGGGGCCATGGGTGGGGCCGCTGCGCCTGGGGCTGCCGAGACCGGTGGCGTGACGCCGGGGGTGAGGCCACCGCGTGGGGCGCCCGTCGACGGTGAGGTGACCGCGCTCTGCGAGCCCGGGGTGGTGGGCGTCGCGGGCGCTGAGGTGCCGGGGACGCCTGGCTTGGGCGTGTTGGCACCGCCGGCCGAACCTGGCGATTGAGAACCCGGCGTCGGAGAGCCTGGAGTCGGAGAGCCCGGAGCGGGGACGGTCGGCTTCGGGGCCGGTGGCGGGGTGGAGGGCGAGGAGCCGGGCGCCTTGTTGATGGTGCTGTCGGGCGTGGGGGGCTTGGGCGCGTCGAACACGCCCTTGCCGCCGCCCGTGCCGAACTTGCTGCCGCCGCGGTCGCCACCGGTGGCGCCGGGGGTGCCGGGGGCCATCGGCGGGGCCATGCCCGGCGACATGCCGGGAGGCGTGGCGCCGCGCGAGCCGCCGGTCGAGGGGGACGTCACGGCGCTCTGCGGGCCGGGAGGCGTCACACCGGCCTTGCCGCCGGAACCTGGAGCAGTGGTGCTGCCGGGCACGGTCGGCACGCCGCCGACCTTGCCGCCGCCACCGGGGGTGCTGCCGGGCTTGGGCGAACCGGCGCCGGGGGTGGCGCCGCCGGGAACGGTGGGGACGCCGCCGACTTTGCCGCCGCCACCGGGCGTGCTGCCGGGCCTGGGGGAACCGCCGGGCGTGGCGCCGCCGACCACCGGGGGTGCCACCACACCGGGACCGCCCGGCGACTTCACGCCACCGGTGCCGACGGGGCCGGCACCGCCCTTGACGTTCGGCGTGGCACCGACCGCGGGACCGCCGGGACCGCCCTTGAGGCCACCGCCTGCCGGGTTCGCGCCGCCCTTGACGTTGGGCGTCGCGCCGACCGAGGGGCCGCCGGGAGCGTTGAGGCCGCCGCCGACGGGGCCCGCACCGCCCTTGACGTTCGGTGTGGTGCCGACCGAAGGACCGCCCTGGGCGTTGAGCCGGCCGTCGATGGAACCGGCGCCGCCCTTGACGTTCGGCGTGGCGCCGACGGAGGGACCGCCCTGGGCGTTGAGTCCCGGGGTGTTGACGCCACCGCCCTTGACCGCGGTGGGTCCGGTGGCCTTGTTGCCGCCCTGGGCGTTGAGCCCTGGGGTGTTCACGCCGCCGCCCTTGACCGCCGTCGGTCCGGTGGCCTTGTTGCCGCCCTGGGCGTTGAGTCCAGGGGCGTTGACGCCGCCGCCGTTGATCGAGCCCGGCCCGGTGACCTTGTTGCCCTGCGAGTTGAGGTTGGTGTTCGGATTGGCGGCGCCGGGTGGCGGCTTGGCGTTGGTCGTGGTGTCGACGCCGCCGAACTTCGTGCCCTGGCCCGAGTCCGTGTTGGTCGACGTCTGCTGCGTGGCCTTCAGATTGGACTGGACGTCCGTGAACGCCTTGGCGCCCTTGTCCGCCTGCGAGACGGCGTTGTCGTTGGACGCGTTCAGCGCCGGCACCGCGAACAGGCCGATCGGGCCGAGCGCGTTGCCGCTGAAGTTCAGGCCGCGCAGGCCGCTGGAAATGCTCGACAGCCGGGACCCCAGGTCACCCGCCTTGTTCTGCAACCCCTGCATCGAGGAGTCGTTCATGGAGTAACCGCTGTTGCCCGTCGGTCCGCCGCCTCCGGTGCCCGTGGGCGAAGGGGACGGCGTCGGATTCGGCGCCGGGTTGGGATTCGGCGACGGGTTGGGATTGACGTTCCCCTTGGCCATGAGCGGCGATTCTCCAGATACTGCGTCAGAACAGAGCAGGGTGGGCGGGGTCCCGGCTGCCGGTGGGGCTTACTCCGACGGCCTGGTGGGCCGTTCGTAGGCCACGGCCGGCCGCAGCGGCTGGGCCGCGGCGCCACCCGCCGGGGCGGCGTCGTAGGACTGCAGCGGGTTGTTCTCCTGGACCGGCGTCGCCTCAACGGTGGAGAACGGCGTGTGCGCCTGGAGCGGGTTGTAGCCCTCACGCGGCTCGAGAGCCTCGTACGCGTGGGACATCTGGGTCCGCGCCATCGGCTCGTAGCCCGACGAGGCCGGCTGCAGCGGCTCGGCCGGGGTGGCCTCGACGCTGTTGTACATCTGCTGCGGCTCGAGCGGCTGCACGGCGTGGTGCATCGGCGCGCTGGAGGTCTGGGAGACACCCGAGACCATGGTCGAGTCCGACGCTTCCACCCGGGAGAACGCCACCGGTGCCTCGTGCGCGGTCATGCGGGCGGCCTGCATCGGCTCCACGGCGTCCACGCGGTGCGCGGCCTGCATCGGCTCCACGGCGTCCACGCGGTGCGCGGCCTGCATGGGCTGCAGGGCCTCCACGCGGTGCGCGGCCTGCATCGGCTGTACAGCCTCCACGCGGTGCGCGGCCTGCATCGGCTGTACGGCGTCCACGCGGTGCGCGGCCTGCATCGGCTGTGCCACGTCCATCTGGGCCCGCTGCAACGTGTGCATCGGCTGCGCGGCGTCCATCTGCGTGCGCTGCAACGCGTGCATGGGCTCGGCGGCCGTCATCGCCGTGCGGGCCTGCAGCGGCTCGGTGGCCGTCATCATCCTGCGGGCCTGCATCGGCTCGGTCGCGTGCGCCTGGACGGTGCCCACGCGCATCGCGGAGAGCGCCTCGTTGCTCTGGGCAGGCTTCAGCGCGGAGTGCTCGGCCTGGACGGTGCCGACGTGGGCGTTCGGCAGCGTCGCCGCCGTCGCCGTCGCCGTCGCGGTCCCGTCCTGGGCCGGCTTGCCACCGGAGGCACCGGGCGGAGTACCGCCGCCACCACCGCCCTGGTTGTTCGCGACCGCCTCGTCGATCTTCTTGTCGACGTCCTTCGAGGCCTTGACACCCTCGTAGGTGATCTCGGCGACGTCGGCGGTGTTCTCGAACCGCTCCCAGCCCTTGCTGATCTTGGCCATGATGCCATCGAGGTCACCGATGCGCTTCATCTGCCGGCCGAGGGCGGCGACGACGCGGGCGACGCGGGACGCGATGTTCACGCCCAGCGCGACCGCCTTGCCGACCGCGAAGCCGATGAAGGCGGGGATCGAGGCGCCGAAGGTCGGGATCATCGCGGCGACGGCGAGCAGCGCGCCACCGATCAGCGAACCGAGCAGCTGGGCGATCAGGTCGCGCACGATGTCGCGCAGCACCGTGACCAGCATGCCCATGATCGCGACGATCTTGGCCTTGGTCTCGACGGCGCTCGCGAGCTCGTCGAGCTCCTGCGACATGCCGTCCATCGAGGTCTTGAACTTCTCGGACGACGCGCCGGTCCAGCCGTCGAACGTCGCGAGCCCGCTCTTGTGGTCCTCCGCGAGCACCCGCAGCTCGGCCGCCTTGGCCTTGGTGGCCTCGACGTTGGCCTGGATCTCCTCCGGGTTGCCCATCAGCTGGTTCAGGGCGTCGCGGAGGAAGCTGACGTGCTCGATCAGCCAGCCGATGCCGGCACCGATCAGGCTGCCCAGCGGGTCGATCGCGAGCATCACCGTGGCCGACGCCGCGCCGATCGCGTTGAACGTGATGTCGAGGGCCTTCTCGGCCTCGGACTCGGCGTCCTTGCCGATGCCGTCGATGAGACTGCCGTAGGCCTCGATGAACAGCGAGCCCTTGAGCTTGTTCTCCTCGGTGATGTTCATCCCGGGAGGAGAGGGGAGTGGCGTTTGAGGCGCGGTCATCGCTGTTCCTTACCAGGGCTGGTTGTCGTCGTCATCGTCGTCGGCCGCGCGGCGGCGGCCGCGGACGGGCGCCGGCTGCGGGGCCGCGGAGGGCCTGCTCACCGGGGGAGCCGGGGCGGGGGCCGGTTCGTCGTCGATCTCGTCGTACGCGTCGGTCTCCTCGACCTCGTCCTCGTCCGCCGGGATCGAGTCGGCGACCATCTGGTAGGTCTCCGTGCCCTCACCGAGCGGCTTGAAGACCTCGAGGACCTTCTCCGCCGCCTGCTTCTGGGCGTGCCGCGCGGTCTCCAGGATCAGCGCGGTGAGCCGGGGCCCGCCCAGCTCGACCGCGCGGTGCCCGAGCACCAGGTTCTGCAGGCCGCCGTTGGGGCCCACCGTCACCGTCACCGCGCCGTCCTTCGACGTCACGGTCGCGGTGGACGCCGCGAAGTTCTCCTGCAGGTCCTCCGACTTCTTCTTCAGGTCGGCCAGCTTGGCCTCGTACTCTTCGACCCACTGGGTTGGGTTCGCGGGATTCACACGGTCCTCCGGCGGCGGCGGTTCAACAGGTGCTGGTGTGACGTCACGCCAGCACGGCGTCGATACGGGTGGCGATGCGGTCGTTGTCGGTCGGCGAGACGCTGAGCCAGCCGTCCGAGTTGACCATCAGGTAGCGGCCCTGATGGGTGTCGAACCAGTTGATCACGACACCCGACCGCTGCCGGCCGTGGGTGACGCCGAACTGGCCGCCCGCGACGCGGTTCGCCGCGAGCTCGCCGAACTGCTTCGCGTCCTGAGGGGACAGACCGGCCTGCTGCAGCGCGTGCCGGTCGTCCTTCTCGTCGTCGGCGGAGCCGCCCCACATGTCCTCGGAGGCGTCCTGCTGCTCGGCCTCCTGGATGGTGACGGCCTGCTGCAGGGTCTCGACCCGCACGTTCACCGCCGTGCCGGGACCGGGCTCCCCGTCGGGCAGCACCCGCACGATCTCGCGGGCGATGCCGGTCTCCCGGATCGCCAGCAGCCCGATCCGGCCGTCGTCGATGATCGCGAGCACGGCCTGGCGGCCGTTGGAGGCCGCCAGGGCGCGCACGGTCCGGTCGAGCCCGGCGACGGCGTCCACCGACACCACGTGGTCGTCGAGCAGCCGGAGGTAGGCCTCCAGCCGCTCGTCGCCGGCCAGACCGCGCTGCCGCAGCTCTTCGAGCGTTCTGTCACGCAGCACCCGGCGGTCCTGCTCGGTCTCGCCCTCGCTCGGCACGTCCAGCGGGTAGGGCATCCTGCCGAGCTTCAGCTCGTGCCACAAGACGTCGAACTCGCGCGGGGAGAGCAGGAACTCGGGGGTGATCACGACGCGTCAGTCCCCTTCGCCTTCTTGGACTTGGCGGCACCGATCACCGACGGGGGCAGGTTCTCGCCAGGGACCTCGAACAGGTCGCCGCCCATGATGTAGCTGGCGGAACGGTGTTCCTTGTCGTCCTCGCCCTTGCCACCGGCACCGGGAGCGCCGCCCATCGGGGCACCGGCACCCATGCCGGCACCGGCCGCGCCGGCCGCACCGGGACCCATGCCCATCATGCCGGGACGGGCACCCTGGCCCTGGACACCGGCTGAACCACCGGGCTGCATGGCGCCACCGGCACCACCCGCACCGGTACCGCCGCCGAACGCGCCACCACCGGCACCGCCGGCCGCGCCGAAGTTCGGCATCGCACCGGGCCGGGCGCCCGCGCCGCCACCAGCGCCGCCACCGCCACCGCCGCCACCCGCACCACCGGAACCGGGGCTGCCGGGACCGTTGTAGCCGGGAGCCGACGGCGTGTAGTTCGCGGGACCCTTCGGGTTCTGCGGGGTGTAGTTCGGGTTCGCGATGTCCTTGCCGACGACCGGAACCTTCGGGAGGTTCGGGTTGTTGTTGCCAGAACCCGACCGCGGCGTGTTGCCCGTGCTCGGGTTGTAGCCGCCCGTCATCTGCGGCGTGTAGTTGCTGCCGCCGCCACCGCTGCTGCTGGTGTAGGTGCTGCCGGGGTTGCCGGGACCGGTGTAACCCGGAGCCGTCGGCGTGTACGCGGCGGCGACGTTGGTGCTCGTGTTGCCTGGCATCTGCGGCGTGTAGCCGGCGCCACCTCCGCCACCGCCGGCGCCACCGCCAGGGTTGCCGGGGCCCGTGTAGCCCGGCGCCGACGGCGTGTACGCGGCCGCGGCGGGCTGGTTCGCGCCGCCACCGGCACCTGCGCCGCCACCGGCCCCAGCGCCGCCACCGGCGCCTGCGCCCGCACCCGTGGTCGAGGGCGGGGCCGCCACGGCGGCACCCTGCGCGTGCGTCGACATGAGGCTGTCCACACCGGTGCCGAGAGCGGGCGCGGCGCCCGAACGCGCCATCGCCATCACCGGCTCCTCGACCGAGCCGGTGTTCGGGTTGAACGGCGGCTTGAAGGTCGGCACCGACGAGTCGATCTGCCGGGAGTTGTTCTCCATGGTCGTCATCACGCCGACCGCCTGGTCGTGCGCCGCGCGCGACGCGGCGTTGGCCACCGCGATGTCGGCGGAGGCGAGCACGAAGGCGGGCGTGCCCGGCTGCGAGAGCGCGGCCGCTGCCTTGTTCCAGTCGAACTGGACCGGCGCGGGCATCTGCGCTCGGGCCGCCTCCATGACGCGACCCTGGTCGGCGACCTTGGTGCCGACCTCGACGGCGGTGCGCGCCGTCTCGTCGACCCAGTCGCCGAGCTTCTTCATCGCGGCACGGGCGGCCTCTGCGGCGGCACCCGTCCACTTGCTCTCCGACGAGGTGATGACGGCGTTGATGGTGCGCGACGCCTCGGTCAGCTCCGAGCCGTACTTGCCCCAGTCGGAGCTGATCTGGCCGGCCTGGCCGGGGTCGTTGTTGTTGTGGACCGCGGCGTAGAGCTCTGGGTGCGAGCGTGACGCCCAGTTCTGCGGGTCCGTGAGGACCGGGGTGTTCTCGATCTCGCTCGGGTCGGTCTCGGGGGGCATGACCGGCTCGCCTCTCGCGTCGATGGACTCATCTGCCCGAAGGTCAGCTGTCGCCCATGTGCTTCTTCAGTTCGGCCTGCTGTTCCTCGTCGAGGCGGGTGAAGTTCTCGATCGCCTCGACGATCGAGCTCTTCGTCTGCTCCAACACCGTGCGGTACGCGGTCATGACGCTGACGAACGAGTACTGCTCACCCTCCGCACGATGGGTGAACTTGTCTCGCATCGCGTCGCCGACCGGGTTCGCACCCAGGGCCGCGGGACGGGCAATGCTGTTGTTCGCACGTTCGAGCCACGAGTCGACCTGGTCGATCTGAGCCTGGAACTGCTTGCGGAGCTCTTCGCCCGCGGCCGGGTCGAGCTGCACCTGACCCGAGGTGACGGTGTCCTTGAGCGGGACAGCGTCGTTCTCACCGACGATGTACATGCGGGCAGTATCGGGGGTCTTTTCGCGCATCGCTCACTTTGCCGCGCGCGAGTTACCAATTGAGACCCGCATTCACAATGCGTTGCGACGCAGCGAAACGGGCCACAACCGGGTGAACGACGTGTAACAGCCGTGATCGTTTGCGCAGGTTGTGGGAGCGCTCTCCGGTAGCTGCCCGCTCGGGCATCTGATCTCTGTTCACGACCCTGGAACGGGCCTTGACCAGGACTGACTGTGGCCTAAATCACATAGGGCAAAACTTGGAATTTAGGACGCACTTGAGGTTGGTCACGCGCAGGTTCGTCCATCACCGGATCGGCTGAATCGGTTGACTGACAGGCAAACGCGGACGCACCACTGGAGAGTACGCCCGCGTTCGCGATGTCGATCAAAGTTGTGCGGTGCCACCGCTGGGATCGCGCCGGCCGGAGATGAGTGGTATGTCCGGCTTCGGCGCGTCCGGGGCCGTTCACGCCAGCACGGCGGCGATCCGGGTCGCGATGCGGTCGTTGTCCGTGGGCGACAGGCTCAGCCAGCCGTCGGAGCGGACCATGAGGTAGCGGCCCTGGTGGGTGTCGAACCAGTTGATGACGACGTCCGCCCTGCTCCGGCCGTGCGTCACGCCGAACTGACCGCCCGCGACGCGGTTGGCCGCGAGCTCGTCCATCTGCCGTGCGTCCTGCGCGGACAGCCCGGCCCGCTGCAGCGCCTGACGGTCGTCCATCTCGTCGTCGGCGGCGCCCCACGGGTCCTCGGAGTCCTCTTCGTCCTGCTCGGCCTCCTGCAGCGCCACGGCCTGCTGCAACGTCTCCAGCCGCACCGACAACGCGCTGCCGGGGCCTGCCTCACCCGCCGGCAGCACGCGCACGATCTCGCGCGCCAGCCCGGTCGGCCTGATCTCCGCGAGACCGATCTGGTCGCCGTCCAGAACCGCCAGCACGGCCTCGGACTCGGTGGCGGCGGCGAGCGCCCGCACCGTCCGGTCGAGGCCCAGGACGGCGTCCACGGACACCACGTGGTCGTCGAGCAGCCGCAGCAGGTCCTCGAGCCGCACGTCGTCGGCCAGGCCGCGCTGCCTCAGTCCGGCGAGCGTCCTCTGCTGCAACGCCTTGCGTTCCTGCTCGGTGTCGCCCTCACTGGGCACGTCCAGCGGGTAGGGCAGCCTGCCTAGTCGCAGCGTCTGCCACAGCACCTCGAACTCGCGGGTCGACAAGAGGTACTCGGGCGTGATCACGATTGCTCGGAACCTTTCTGCGGTGCCTGTTGTGCGCGCAGTATCGAGCAGGTTCAGGACAAGTGGCGATGAATGCGCAAATACGTACCCGGTTGAGACGCATGTTCACAATCTCCGGTGAAGAGAGATTCGGTCACGTCCTGATGAACGCGGCATTGACCCGGCGCTTGTTCACCCTGGTTGTGGAAGCGCTCTCGGTCGCCTGTCCGGGTGGGCGCGGGAAGCCTGTTCACAGGCGTGTGCCGGCGTGGCGGTGACCTAACTCACGTGGGGTGCGTAGCTGCAACGGCGGCCCGTGCGAACGCGCTCACGCACATGGCTCCCGATCACCGGATCGGCTGACTCGAGCGTGCTCACGGCCCGCCGGATGGCCTTGCCGACCGCGATCCTGGCGCGTTCGCCCGAGTCCGTGAACGTCCTGCCGCGGCCGCCCAGCCCGGTGGCCGCGGCGATCTCACCGGCGAGCCAGTCGTGCTCTGCCCGTTCGGCGTCGGAGAGATCCCGGGTGAGGTCGCGCAGTGCGGCGAGCCTGGTGCGGTACTGCCGCAACGCCTGCGGGTCGAGCTGATCCTGCGCGGTGCTGTCGCCGGTGATCGCGTTGGTGCCTGCAACGAGTTCGGCGGCATCGATCTCCCGGCCGGGGTTGGCGGCGAGCACGGCGATGTGGGCCATCCCGATACCGCCGTCCACGAGCACGCTGCGGTTGCCGAGCCGTACCAGCCACTTCCCGCCCTCGCGCCGCACCCGCAGGTCCTCTTCAGGTGCGGAGAGACCCAGTGCCGCGGCCTCCTGTGCGCACGTGGCGAGCTGGCGGCGGGCCTCGTCGGTCTCGCCCGCCCGTTCCAGTGCCTCGGCGTACTTCCGCCGTGACGACAGCACCGCGGGCCAGTGGCCGAGTGCGAGGTTGTCCCGCACGGCCGCGCGCAGGTGCTTCACGGCGAGGCCGACGTCGCCGAACGTCAGCGCGGCCAGGCCGAGCGGGTGCCGCGCAGAGCCGAAGCACGTCACCGCGAGGCTCGCCATGAGCGGCAGCCGGGCGAACGGCAGCAGGATCGTGTGGACCTCGCGGGCGACGTCGGCGTCACCGAGCAGGTGGGCGGCGTCGGCGACCCCGCTCATCGTGACGAGCCACGTGCTGGAGCGGGGGAGTGTGTCGAGCCCGTGCCGGCACAGCATCGCGAGCGCGCCCTGGGCCTTGCGCCGGTCGCCGGACAGCGCCGCGGCCACCGCCAGCGCGCTGAAGAACGAGTTGTCGACGGTGCTCAGCGTCGGCGAGTGCACCAGGTGGTCGAGCAACGGGAACAGCTCCGCCGTGCGGCCCTGGTACCAGCGGATCGCGCAGAGCTGCGCGCCGTACCAGGCCGTGGCGTCCACGTCACCGGCCTCGGCGCCGAGCTGGGCGCTCGCTCCGGCCAGCTGTTCCGCGTCGGCGAACCGTCCATCCCGGATCGCGAGCATCACCTCGATCGCGCTCACCACGAACCGCACGGCGAGGTGGTCCTCACGGTCGAGCCGCTCGCGCAGATCCGTGAGGCGGCGAACGGCGTGCGGGTCGCCGTCGAGGAAGTGGTCGACCACCTGCCACAGCAACGCCATCATCAGGTCGCCGCCACGTCCGCTGTGTCTGCTTCGGAGCGCCTCGCCGATCATCTCGGCCGCGAGTTCCTTGCGCAGCGCGACGTGGTCCGGTCCGAGCACGCAGTGGTGCGCGAGGCTCAGCGCTTCGACGCGGACGATCGGATCGACGACCTGCCGGGCCTCGTCGAGCAGCTTGAGGACGTCTGCGTTCGTGTTGGCCTGGTAGTCGCTTTCCGCGGTGAGCCGCAGTCGCAACCGCAACGCGATGTCGGAGTTCGGTTCCACGAGCGTCAGCGCGTGTTTGATCCGTGACCGCACCAGTTCCGCTTCGGCCGCGGTGCGGTGCTCGTGCACCCAGACACCGCCCGCGCCCAGTGCCGCCGCGACCAGGGTGTGCACGTCACCGGTGCGTTGGGCGGCTTCGTAGGCCTCGGCGAACCGTTCCCGGCTGGTGCGCAGATCCCCGTTGCGCGCCAGTGCTCGGGTGCCTGCTTCCAACAACGACTCGGGCGTCACGCGGCACACCCAAGCAGACGCGTGGAACGGGGATGGAACGGGGTGGAACGCCTCAGTTCACGACCGTCGAACATGGATTTGCTTTAGGGGGCAATGCTTTGAGAAGTAATGGACTGAGAGGCGCGGTGGGTGCCGCGGCGCTGGCGGTGGCGCTGCTGCCCGCGGTGCCGGCCTCGGCCGCTCCGATCCCGACCGCGAAGTACTCGCTCGCCGCCTACGGTCACGACCAGGGCTGGCGGACGGAGAAGCACGTCCGCACGCTCGTGGACGTGACGCGCGACGGCAAGGCGGACATCGTCGCGTTCGGCGACGATGGTGTGTGGACGTCGATCGCGTTGGGAGACGGCAACTTCTCCCAGCCCCGGTTCGTCCTCGCGGCCTACGGCCACAACTCCGGATGGCGCATCGGCACGCACCCGCGCTGGGTCACCGACATCACCGGCGACGGCTTCGCGGACGTGGTCGGCATCGGCACCGACGGCGTGTGGACGTCCGTGGGCAACGGCGACGGCACGTTCGGCGCCTTCCGCTTCGTGCTGGCGGCGTTCGGCTCGGCAGGCCGGCCCACCCCGATGAGTCTGCAGATCGCCGACGCGAACGTGGACGGCAGCACGGACATCTTCGCCTTCTCCAACGGGCGGGTCGACGTGGCGCTGGCCTCCGGCGGCGGCAACTACTCGGCGCCGTACCTGGCGTCCACCGAGTTCACCGCCGACCGCTTCGACTTCGGCCACTTCAAGCTCGCGAACATCGGCGGCGACGCGCGTCCGGACATCCTGTCCATCCGCCACCTGCCGGGCATCGCCCCGATGTCCACGATCGCCCGCCCGAACGGCACCTACGGCACGTCGCAGACGTCGACCAGCAACGCCGACCAGTCCGGCAACGCGATCTTCCGCACCGCGGACGTGACCGGTGACGGCTACGCAGACGCGGTCCGCTTCGGCAACGATGTCAACACCTACACCGGCCGTGCGATCGGGGCAGGCACCTTCACCACGTTCGGCGTGGGTGTCGCGCACTTCGGTTACAACAACGGCGCCGGCTACGGCACCGCGACCCAGCCGTCGCCGTCATTGGGCAACATCAGCAACGACAATCGCGCCGACATCGTGGGTTTCAGCTCGGCCGGTGTGATGTCCGCGGTGTCGCGCGGTGACGGCACGTTCGCCGCGGCCCGTCGCGTCAACGCCGACTTCGGTTCCGGTCGCGGCTGGACGGTCGCGCAGCACCCGCGGCTGCTCGCCGACATCACCGGTGAAGGCTGGGCGGATGTCGTCGGCTTCGGCAACGCGGGCGTCTTCGTTGGCCTCGCCGACGGGTCCGGCGGGTTCCGCGGTGGCCCGGAAGTCGCTGTGGTGCCGTCGTTGCGCGGTCTCACGTACGACGCGGCGCGGGCGCGGCTGACGGCGGAGGGACTGCGGGTCGGTTCGATCCGCGGTGTCGTCGACCGCACCTGCAACAACATCGACAAGGTGCTGAGCAGCAACCCGTCCGCCGGTACCGAGGTCGGTGTGGGCACCGCGGTGGACCTGTCGATCGGGGAGCGGCCGCCGACGCCGTGCCCGTGAGGACGACCGGTTCCGGCTGAGGTGGGAGGCGGCGGAACCGGTTGGGGGGAAAGGGTCGTGCGCAGATCATGTCTGTGCACGACCCTTTGTTCGTCCCGCTGTGTGGGAGAAGTCTTGCGGTGGGTGGCTAGCTTCAAGCACATGATCTCTCGGCGCGGCGTGCTGCTCGGTGCGGGACTGGCGCTGCTACCGTCTCGTGCGGTGGCGGCTCCCTCTGTTGCTTCCATCGTGAAGCCGTTGCCCGCCAGCGACTTCATCGTGCACGGCACCAACGCGGAGACGCGCTGGGAGGCTCTGCGCGGCACCGGCTCACTGACGCCGGTCTCGAAGTTCTTCGTGCGCAACCACACTTCCACGCCGTTGCTCGACGCTTCCACGTGGCGGCTGCGGATCCACGGGTCCGGGGTCGCACGGCCGTTGTCGCTGTCGCTGGACGTGCTGAAGTCGTTGCCGTCCTGCACGGTGGAGGCGGTGATCGAGTGCGCCGGCAACGGGCGGAGCTTCTTCGCTTCCCAGCAGGGGCAGTCGGTGTCCGGGACGCCCTGGCAGCTCGGTGCGGTCGGCAACGCCCGGTGGCGCGGGGTGTCTTTGGGGTTGCTGCTGCGGTTGGCGGGGCTGCGGTCGTCGGCGGTCGACGTGTTGCCGGTCGGGCTGGACGCGGACTACGTGACCGGTGGCGTGAACCTGGGGCGGGTGCGCCGGCCGTTGCCGGTGGCGAAGGCTCTGGACGACGTGGTGGTGGCGTACGAGATGAACGGCGCTCCGCTGCCGGTCGATCACGGGTTCCCGGCGCGGCTGGTGGTGCCGGGATGGGTGGGGATCGCGAGCATCAAGTGGCTGGGGTCGCTGGAGGTCTCGACTTCTCCGCTGCACTCGCCGTGGGACACGCAGTACTACCGGCTGCTCGGGCCGACCTATCCGGCCGAGGGGACGCTGGTGACCTCCCAGGTGGCCAAGGGAGCCTTCGAGCTGGGGTTCGGGGCGTCGCTGCCCGCTGGCCGGCAGGTGCTGACCGGGAGGGCCTGGGCGCCGGGCGGGGTGCGGCGGGTCGAGGTGTCGACGGACGGGCGGTCGTGGCGGCGGGCGACTCCGGTGTCGCGGGGTGGGTGGACCCGGTGGCAGATCCCGTGGCGGGCCACTCCTGGTTCGCACGTGTTGCGGGTGCGGGTGGACGGGCAGCCGGACGAGGTGCCGTACAACACGCAGGGCTATCTGTTCGGGGCCGTGGTGAAGCATCCGGTCACCGTTGTTTGAGTGTTTCTACAGCTTCAGTGTTGACCGAAAGTGAACTGAGCTGCTCCGTGGTCCCGGAAGTGTGAAGATCGTGCGGTGACAATCTCCGCATGGGCGCCCCTGCGTCGCAGCGCCTTCCGTGCGCTGTGGCTCGCCCAGTTCGCCTCCAACATCGGCACCTGGGCCCAGACCGTCGGCGCCCAGTGGCTCATGGGTGACCTCGGCGGCAGTGCCCTGCAGGTCGCGCTGGTCCAGACGGCCACGACGCTGCCGGTGTTCCTGCTGGTCGTGCCGTCCGGGGCGCTGGGGGACATCCTCGACCGGCGGCACGTGCTGATCTCCGGCCAGGCGCTGATGCTCGCGGGCGCGGGCGGGTTGATGCTGCTCGCGGGCACGGACAAGGCGACCCCTGCCAGCCTGCTCGGGTTGCTGGCGCTGATGGCGATCGGGCAGGCGTTGTCGATGCCGTCGTTCCAGGCGATCCAGCCCGAGCTGGTGTCCCGCGAGGAGATCCCGCAGGCCGCGTTGCTCAACGGCGTCAACATGAACGTCGGCCGCGCGATCGGGCCGGCGCTGGGCGGGTTGCTCATCGCGCTGGCCGGGTCCGAGGCCACGTTCGCGTTCAACACCATCTCGTTCCTGGGCGTGCTGATCGTGCTCGCGCGGTGGAAGCGGCCGTCGGACCACCGTCCACTCGGGACGGAGCACATCACCACGGCCATGCGGACCGGTGCGCGGTACGTCGGCAGTTCGCCGTTGTTCCGCCGGGTGCTGGCGCGGTTGTCGTTGTTCATCGTGTTCGGCAGTGGGTTGTGGGCGTTGCTGCCGGCGATCGCGCGTGGGCCGCTGAAGCTCGACGCCAGCGGGTACGGCGTGTTGCTGGGCAGTGTCGGGGCGGGCGCGATCGGTGGGGCGTTCGTGGTGCCGAAGCTGTTGCGGAGCATGAGCAAGAACCGGATGGTGCTGTTCGCGACCTGGCTCTACGCCGCGGCCACCAGCGCCGCGGTGCTGACGCAGAGCTTCGCGCTGGTGATCGTGGCGATGCTGCTGACCGGGGCGTGCTGGATCGCCACGCTGTCGACGTTCAACGCCACCGCGCAGATCCTGTTGCCCGCCTGGACGCGCGCCCGTGCGCTGGCCTACTACCAGCTCATCCTCATGGGTGGTCAGGCGCTCGGCGCGGTGGTGTGGGGCGCCATCGCGGACGCGTACGGGCTCAGGACGGCGATGATCGTGCCCGCCGCCGTGATGGCGGTGGCGGTGCTGGTGGCGACGAAGTGGTTGCCGCTCAACGATCGGCCGCTCGACGTCAGCCCGGCGATCTACTGGGGTGAGCCGCCGGAGCTCGACGAGACCGAGGCCGGGCCGGTGCTGGTCACCGTGGAGTGGCCGGTTTTGAAGGAGAACGAGGAAGAGTTCATCGAGGCCATGCAACGGGTCGGGCGTGCACGTCGGCGCACCGGGGCCACGATGTGGGGGTTGTTCCGGGACACCGAGCAGCCCGGCACGTTCCTGGAGACGTTCACCATCGCGACCTGGCAGGAGCACCTGCGTCAGCACATCGAACGCGGCACCGTCGTGGACCAGGAGAACCAGGAGGCCGCACGTGCGCTCGCTTCGGGCGATGCGCACGTGCGGCACCTGATCTTCGCTGAACCCAAGAAGCTGGGTTAGGCGTTGTAGGTGGTGTGGATGACAAGGTTGTCCACGGCTTGTCCATAGCAGCGAGCTATGAGCGGAAGAGATGTTCGCGGCCCGCCGGGCGGTGTGACGCTCCTGAGCACCTCACATCCCCTGCGGAGGACACCGATGCGATTAGCGGCACTCGTCCTGGCGCTCCTGGCCGGACTTCTCGTTCCTGCACCCGCCCAGGCGTCACCGGGCTCACCGAACAGCCCGTTGCTGCCACCCGAGGTGGCGCGGAACCTGCACCACACGGCACCTGAGTCGACGATCTACGCGGCCGTGGCCGACTATCCGGCCGAACTTCGCGCGCTGACACGGGTTCTGGACAACTACACCAGCGCCGACGACGCCACCGTGCACGCCGGCATGATCATGCTCTACTACGGCCACAGCAACCCCGAGTTCCTGATCGCGGTGAAGGCCGAGCCCGAGATCCTGCGGGCGCTGCGCCGGTTCGTCGTCCGGAACCTGGTCCTGTTCGGCACCGATCGCGCTTACCTGGTCACCAACGCGACCCGTGAGGTCGGCAGATTTCTCCAGCACCGCGACATCGCTCCGACGGTTCGCCCCCTGCTCTCGGACCTGGCCTCGCGCGGTGACGTCGTGGGCCGGTTGGCGCCGCTGTGGGTGGGCGTCGCGGAGATGGTCGACTGGTACGACAAGGCGAACTGCCGCCGTTACGGCACGTGCGACTTCCGCGCGACGATCGACCGCCGCGTGCTGACCGTCCGGCACACCTGCAGCCCGACCCTGCGCATCCGGGCCCAGCAGCTGACCCGGACCCAGCTCCGCCAGACCTGCTCGTCGCTCGCCGGTCAGGACGCCGCGTTCCACCGGGTGGTGCGCGATCCGGGACCTGTCGCCGGTGATCAGAACACCTCGCTCGAGGTCGTGGTGTTCGACACCAGCAACGACTACCGGACCTATGCCGGGGTGCTGTTCGACATCGACACCAACAACGGCGGCATGTACCTGGAGGGCGATCCCTCTCTGAACCAGGCCCGGTTCATCGCGCACGAAGCGGACTGGCTGCCGACGTTCGCGATCTGGAACCTCAACCACGAGTACACCCACTACCTCGACGGCCGGTTCGACATGCACGGCGATTTCGAGGAGAACATGACCACGCCGACGGTGTGGTGGATCGAGGGTTTCGCGGAGTACCTCTCGTACACGTATCGCAACGAGGTCTACGCGGACGCGCTGGCGGAGGCGAAGAAGAAGACCTACGCGTTGAGCGCGCTGTTCGACACGACCTATGAGGGTGACACCAAACGTGTCTACAACTGGGGCTATCTCGCCGTGCGGTACCTGGTGGAGAAACACCCCGCGGACGTGTCGACGGTTCTCACGAAGTACCGGGCCGGTGACTGGGCGGGCGCACGGGATCACCTGACCCGCGTGATCGGCGGCCGTTACGACACCGACTGGTACGCCTGGCTCGGCGAGGTGCGCTGACGGTCAGCCCGCACCGAAGCAGAGCAACGGAATGCGGCTCGTGGCGGGGGAGGCGTCGGCCAGCGCTCTGGCCGGCGTCGCTCCCGCCGTCAGCGCGCGGTGGTAGGCGCTCATGACGTCCACCGCCAGGTCGTCGGGCACGCGGGCGACGCTGGCGATCACGCTGCTCGTGCCGGAGTGCAGCAACGCCGCGGTGAAGCCGAGCGCCTCGTCACCGGCCCGGACGGTGGCCTGCCCGACATCGCACGCGGACAGCACGACGTGGCGCGGCGCGACCTTCAGCCCGGCCACGTCGTAGGCCATCAGCGGGCCGTCGGCCAGGTCCAGGCAGGAGAACAGCACGTTGTCCGGTTCGTGATGCCCGTGCGCGACCAGGTGCGCGACGTCCACGCCGTCGAGCGCGTCCAGCACGGCTTCGACGGTGGCCGCGGCACCGGTGAGGCTGCGCGCCTCCGGGTGGATCGCGCTGATCCCGATGATCTCCTTCTCCGCGTTGTGCAGCCGCGGTCCGCTCGCGAGCAGTGCACCCGCCCGCGCCGGTGTCTGTGCGGCCTGCCTGCCGAACGACCACGTGGAGGCCGACAACGCCACCGTCACCGGCCGGCCGCGGAACTCCGGCAGCAGCCCCCAGGGCAGCACGCTGAGGTGTTTCGTCGGCACGATCACGACGTCGCGGTCGCCGAGGAAGGCGCTCAGGGGCGCCACAACCTCCGCGCTCAGCTGCCGCACGTGGTCGTCGATCGACGCGGACACCGTCGCCTCGAGCCGCGCGGGCAACCGCCTGCCGCACACCACGTCGAGGTCGTTGAGCAGCCGGACGACCGTCTCGACCACCGCGCTGGTCCGTCCGAGCGGCACCAACCGCACCTGACGCCGGTCGGCGACCAGCGCGAAGAGGCTGTCCGCGCGATCGAAGAAGCTGACCATCACCTGATCCGCCTCGCCGAGCTGCGCCTGCACCGCGCTCACACTCACCGCACGGCGTGCCGTGCCGTCGCCCTCCCACTGCCAGGTCCGCTGCCGGATGAGCCGTTCGAGCTCGGTGCACCGCGCCCGCGTGGCCGGATCCCGCCCACCGCGCACCCGGACCTCCCGCAGGTTGTGGTTCAGCTGCCGCAACTCGGCCAACGCCTCCCGCACGACCGGGTCCGCGGGCGGCCGCACGGGGGTGAGCCGGAACGACTGGGCGCGGCACCGCTCGGTCCACGAGAACACCAGCCGCGGCGAGCCACTGGTCAGCGCCAGGTCCAGCCCCCGCACCGCGAGGTCGGCCCCCGTGGTGGCGAGCGCGGCACGCAACTCGGTGCTGCCCCACCGGCTGCGCTGGGCCTGCAGCAGGTCGAGCCCTGCCCGCAGCTCGCGCAACGCGGGGCCCGGCGGGAGCTGCCCCGCGCGCACCAGCCTCCGCAGCAGCCGCACCTCGACCGGTCCGCCGCGACCGTTGACGGCCGCGCCGGGCCCACCGTGGGCGGTGTCGGCCGGGCTGGGTTGGCCGTGGGCGGCGTCGGCTGGGACGGGCTCGTCGCAACCGGCGTCGGCTGCCACGGACCCACCGCCAGCCACTGCTGCCGCCACGGGGTCACTGCGACCGGCTTCGGCCGCAACGGATCCACTGCGGTCGGCTTCGGCTGTGACGGACTCACCGTGACTGGCTTCGGCTGGGGCGGATCCAACGCGACCCGCTGCGGCCGCGACCAGCCCACCACGACCCGCCGTGGCCGTGAGGGGCTTGCCCGCCTCCAGCAGGGCGCGGGCCGCCAGCAGGTCCGCGAGGTCCGCGTCGTGGTCGAGGCCGAGTCCGCGCAGCCGGTCCGCCAGCTGTCCGCACCGCGCGGCGGCCGCGACCGCGGATCTGCCGGTGGCGAGGCGTGCGCGCATGGCGGTGAGGTCGGCGATGGCGGCCCATGCGTGGTCGCCGTGGCGGCGGAATCGGCGGCCCGCGCGCACCGCCCAGTCGCGTGCGATGTCCGGTTGGCCGGTGGCGAGGGCGGCTTGGGCGCGGGTCAGTTCGGCCCAGGCGTAGTCGACGCTGAAACGGTCGGTCGTGAACATCGCGAACGCCGAGTCCAGTTCTCGCCCGGCCTCTGCGGCTAGGCCCGCCGAGAGCAGTGCGCGGGCCTTGTCCATGGCCAGCACTGGCAGGTAGCCGGGTCCGTGTTCCGCGTAGCCGCCGGCCGCCTGCTCGAAGGCGCGCAGCGCGGCCGGGATGTCGTCGTCGAGCACGGCGCAGTAGCCCAGGGCGTGGGCCACTTTGGCCTCGGTGAGCGCGAACCCCTCGCGGGCGGCGATCTCCCCGCACACGCGCAGGTCCTCGCGTGCCCTGCCGGTCCGGCCGACGCCCATGCCGATCGCGACTCTGGTGAGCAGCGCGGAGGTCAGCGGGAACGGGGCGCCCGCGCGAATCAGCCGTGGCACGGCGGCGTCTAGCAGGCGCAGCGCCTCGGTCACGCGGCCCGCGCGGTGCAGCACCAGGGCGCGTTGTTGCCACAGGATCGGGCGGTCGTGGTCGGTGACCACGTGCTCGGCGGCGTCCAGGGTTGCCAGGCCGCGGGCGGTGTCACCCAGCTCGGCCTCGGCGAGTCCCAGGCTGATCAGCACGTGCGAGGTGAGCACGCGCAGGGGCAGCAGCTCCGGCGAGATGTCCGGTGACCAGTCGAGCAACCGCAGCGCGGCGCGCAGTTTGCGCGCTCCCGCGCCGGGTTTGCCGCTGTTGGTGAGCAGGGAGCCTTCTTCGCGCATCCGCCGCACGCGATCTTCGTGCGTCGCCTTCACGGGACCGACCCGCGCCTGGGTTGTCCTCATAGGACGATCGCGGGGGTCGCGACGGTCGCGCCGGCGGTGCGGACGACGAACTGGACCAGACCGGGCTCGGCGTCGTCGATGACGAAACGGCCCTGGGGTGAGGTTTCCACCGGGGTGGTGCTCGTCGCGGTGCGCAGTTCGAGCTCGGAGCCGGGTGGGGTGAGCCAGCCGTCGATCCGCACGTGTCCGTCGTCGTGGACCTGGAGCTGCACCATGAGCGCCACGTCGTCGCCGCACTCGAACGTGATCTGCCGGGCGGACTCGCCCCGCGTCACCGCCAGTTCCTCGGTCCGTTCGATCCGCGCGATGTCGAAGTCCTCGTCGAGGTCCACGGCGAACTGCGCGCACTCGACGAGACCGGGCGGCATGGGGTCGAGCTCGGCGTGCAGGTCGCGCAGCTCGTCGAGGACGCGAAGATCCTCGGCGTCGAACGGGGAGGGGTCGAACGGTCCGGTCATGACCCGCCTCCGCGCAGCTCGGCGTGCAGCTTGTCGAGGCACCTCTTGCGCGTCGGCCCCACGCTGCCGTGCTTCATGTCGAGTGCGTCGGCGATCATCGCGTAGTCCGGCCTCGGGATGAACGCCACGTAGCGCAGCAGCTCCCGGCAGCGCTCGTCGAGCAGCGCGACCGCCGCCCACAACCGGCGCTTCTGGTCGTCCAGGCCGGCCAGCTCCTCCGGGCCGGGCGCGGGATCGGCGCCGTCGGGCTCGTCCGCGGTGAGGACCTCCGGGCGGCTGCGGTCGCGCACGCGCCAGCACTCCCGTTTCGTGGTGGTGATCAACCAGCCGGCCAGCGCGAGCGGGTTGCGGATCTGCCGCATGTCGCGCACAAGAGAAAGCCAGGCCGTCTGCACGACGTCCTGGCTGGTCTCCCGATCGAGGCCCTGCGATCTCGCCACGTGCCACAGCAACGGGCTCAGCACCGCGACGAGCTCGTGGAACGCCCGCCGATCACCCTCCCGGGCCGCCGCGAACAAGGCCGCGGCGCCCGCGAAGGTGCGATCACCGATGTTCACGGAACCGGAACCGGCGGGGTCGGCTGCGGAATCGGCTGCGGGGTCGTCTTCGGGTTCGCCGCATTCTTCACCGCGGCCACCGCGTCGGCGGCGCGTTTCATCGCCTGCTCGGCGTTGCCGACTCCCGTCATCGCCACCGGTGCCATGTCGTGCAGGACTTTGGCGAGGTGCGCGGCGACGTGCGGTGCCGCGAACGAGCTGCCGGTCCAGACCGTGAACGGGCTGTGCGTGTGGTCGTCCACGTCCGGCGACTCCCGGTACTGCGGCAGGTCCGGCCGGTTGACCGCGGGCACCCGGACCAGCGGCTGACGGCTCGCGTTGGCGTCCTGCGGGAACGTGCTGATCACGTTCGTGCCGGTCGCGTAGCACGTCACCGACGGGCCCTCGTTGGTGAACAACGCCTTGCTGCCGTTCGGGTTGAGCGCGCCGACGGAGATGACCGGAGGCGTGGTCAGCGCGTTGCTGAAGGTGGACAGGCAGGCGGGGAAGAACCGCTGGGCCGAGGCCGAGTTGCCGGCCGCGGCCACCACGAGCACCCCGAGTGCGCGCAACTCACTGATCTTCACAGCGAGAGGGGAACCGCTTTCCTCGGCCTGGGGCCGCTCGAACAGGTAACCCATCGACAGCGACACGACGTCGACCATCTCCTTCGGGCCACCGTTCTTGATCCGCGTGACGAGTGCCCCCAGCGCCGCCACGACCGCGCTCTCCCTGGCGACGCCGTCGCTGCCCATGACGCGGACGGCCAGCACCGTCGCGTCAGGAGCGATCTGCTGGATGACACCCGCGCAGAACAGGCCGTGCCCGAAGCACCACGCCTGCGTGCCCACGAGCACGTTCCTGGTCAGCGGCTCGTCCTTGGGGTGCTCGATGACCTCGACGCGGTGACCTTGCTGCCGCAGGTACCTGCCGGCGTTCTTGACCGCCGTCTGGATCGTGGCGTCCACCTTGACGTACTCGCCGGTCTTCCACTTGGAGATGTCCGTCTCCGCGGTGTTCAGCGCAGGGATGCCCAGCCAGGTGTTGTACCCGATCCCGGTGTCGAGCACCGCGACCACCGGCCGCCGGCCCAGCGCCAGCGCGCTCTCGTCCCGCTGTTTGATCGCCGGGAGCTCCAGAGCGACCGGGCCGTCCAGGTAACCCGACCCCGCCGTACCGGGGCCGAACGGCACGAAACCCTGGATGGGACCCGGAACGCCGCCCAGGTCCCCTCCGTTCCACCTGGACGCGAACATGAGGTGGTCCAGGGAGATCTGGTCCGAGAGTTCCTTGGCGGCTCCCGCTCGGATCGCTTGCAGCGCCGTCCACGCGTCGACGACGGCGGACTCCCCGGCCGGCTGCAGGACGACGGGCACGGTCTCCAGCTCGGCGGGCAACGGGGGGAGCGCTCGCCTGCCGTCCGTGCCGTTGTCGAAGTCGGGGAGCCGCATCCCGATCGGGACGAGCAGGCTGTTGAGGCTGTCGTTGTTCTTGGCCGTCAGCTCGGCCCGCGGGATCAGCAGCACCGATGACACGTACGCGGTCGGCCGCAGCGCACGTCCGACCGCGGAGTTCGCGTCGTCCGACGGCTCCAGCACGCGTGCGCCGTGCCGTCGCAAGACCTCCTGCGGCACCTCGAACGCGAGCCCCCCGTCGTCGTTCAGCAGTGCCGCGGCGTCCTCGTTCACCGCGTCGTCGGCGTGCTGTGTCTCTGGCCAGTAGATCGTCATGTGGTTTCCCCTCCGAACCGACCGTGACTCGCCGCCGCACTGGGATCGTGGCCCGGATGCCGGAGCAGGGCAAGGCCTTTTGGCTCCGTCCGAGTGGCGGGAGTCCTCACGATTCACCACGGGTGCGCGGTGCTGCCGCCAGATACATCGGCTTTCCGGGGAAAACGTGTCAGGCGCGGACCGGCTGGTTCGCTTCCCACCAAGATCGGAACGACTGGCTCTGCAGCGCCTGGGTGGCGTAGGCGTCGGCGATCTCGGCGAACACGCGGTTCGTCTGCTCCCAGGTCAGCCGCTCCCGCCGCCATGCGAACACCAGCCGCATCCGCATCGGTGCCCCCGCCAGCGGCCGCACCGTCACCCCGGGACCGCCTTGCGAGGTCGGCTCGACCAGCTGCACCGCCTTGCCCGCCGCGATCAACTGACGGCCCGCGCCGCTCGGCATCTCGAACCGGATCCGCGGCACGTACCCGACCGCCCGGCAGGCCGCGCGCAACGCCGTCAGCGACCCGTCCTCGGCCCCCGGCGGCCCGACCCACGCCTCGCCCGCCAGGTCGGCCAGCTCCACCTCGGGCAGTGCGGCCAGCGGATGTGAGGACGGCAGCGCGATGTACACCGGCACCCACGGCACGACGATCCGCTGTGCCACCCCGCGCGGCAGCCCCAGGTCCTGCTCCTCGTCGACCGCGATCACCGCCGCGTCGAGATGCCCGTTCGCCAGCCCCAGCGCCAGCCCGGTGGAGGAGGGATCGACCACCAGGGTCACGTCGTCGAGAGCGTCCTCGAGTCGGGTGAACAACGCCGCCACGCACTCCATGTGCACCGACCCGAACCGCACAGGGCCGTCGCGCCCGGCCATGTCGGAACCGAACGCCTCCAGCTCCACCAGCAACAACCGGGCCCGCTGCAGCATCTGCGCGCCCAGCGCGGTGGGCACGGCACCGGCCCGGCCGCGTTCGAACAGCTTGCCGCCGACCAGGCGCTCGACCCGTTGCAGCAGGGTGGTGAGCGAGGGCTGGGAGATGCCGAGCTGCGTCGCCGCCCGCGAAAGGCTGCCCGCGTCCCCGATGGCGCAGATCGCCCGCAGGTGCCGGATCTCCAGTTCCATAGCCTGAGGCTATCCCCGATCTGGATTGGCGGGCTCCCTCCGTTCGAGGGGAGGCTGGCAGGAAGGACAACTCTGGAAGGACCCGAATTGGCTCGGACACGCCGCGACATGGCGAAACTGGTGGACGCGGACGGTTTCCGCACGTACATCCGCGACGGCTGGGGTGAGTGGGACAGCAACATCGACCTCCCGCCGGGCACCGCCGAGGCCGCTGCGGCCCACCGCGCCAGGCTCGCCCAGGCACTCCCCGGCAAGCGGATCGCCCTGGCCGCGGGACGCGCGCACGTCCGGTCCAACGACACGTTCCACGAGTTCCGCGCCGACAGCGACTTCGTGTGGCTGACCGGGTGCCAGGTCGAGGGCGCCGTGCTGGTGATGTCCGATGAGGACGCCACGCTGTTCGTGCCGGTGCCGTCGGAGACCCACAGCGTCGACTTCTTCGGTGACGCCGACCGCAGCCCGTTCTGGATCGGCGCCGCGGCCGGCCCGAAGGAGTGGGGTGCGGCACTCGGCATCACCGCCCGCCCGCTCGAGGACCTCGCGCACGCCCTGCGCGGCCGCCACCCCGAGACGCTCACCGCCAAGGGCCTGGACCCGCTGCTGGACGCGCTCACCGGCAGCCACAGCGACGAGCTGCGCACCGTCCTGTCCGAACTGCGCCGGATCAAGGACGACTGGGAGATCGACCAGCTGCGCCAGGCCGTCGACGCCTCGGTGAAGGGCTTCGCCGACGTCGCCATGGAACTCGGCCAGGCCGTGCGCGGCGGGGGAGAGCGCTGGTTGCAGGGCACGTTCGACCGCCGCGCCCGCACAGAGGGCAACGGCCCCGGCTACACCTCGATCGTCGCGGCCGGCCCGCACGCCCCGGTGCTGCACTGGACGCGCTGCGACGGCCGGGTGAACGACGCCGACCTGCTGCTGCTCGACGCCGGTGTCGAGATGAACAGCCTCTACACCGCGGACGTCACCCGTACGTTCCCGGTCAGCGGCGAGTTTAGCGCAGCCCAGCGCCAGGTGTACGACCTCGTCCACAGGTCACACGTCGCCGCGCTCGCGGAAGTCAAGCCGGGCAACGACTACAGCGCCTTCCACCACACCGCGATGCAGGTGCTCGCGGAGGGCCTGCACGACTGGGGCCTGCTGCCGGTCAGCGTCGACAAGGCACTCGACCCCGCCGGCCAGCACCACCGCCGCTACATCGTCTGCGGCACCGGCCACTTCCTCGGCCTCGACGTGCACGACTGCGCCGACGCCCGCCAGGAGACCTACCAGCAGGGCATCCTGGAACGCGGCATGGCGCTCACCGTCGAGCCGGGCCTGTACTTCCACCCCAACGACGAGACGCTGCCGCCGGAGCTGCGCGGCATCGGCGTGCGCATCGAGGACGACCTCGTCGTCACGTCGACGGGCGCGGACGTCCTGTCCGACGCGCTGCCGATCGAAGCCGACGACGTCGCCGCGTGGGTGCGCAAGCAGCGCTCCTGACCGCTGGCTGTTGAGGCGTCTGCAAGTACAACCAACTCGCAGTTGGTAGTACTTGCAGACGCCAAACCAGCAGTCCTAGGTGGACGGAGTGGAGCGGGCCCAGGCGAACGTGAGTTCCACGGCCCGCTTCCAGTTCGCGTACTCGTTCTCGCGGTGCCGCGCGTCCATCACCGGGTTCCACTGCGCGGCCAGGTGCCAGTTGCGCCGCAACCCCTCCAGGTCCGGCCAGAACCCGGCGGCGAGCCCCGCGGCGTAGGCGGCGCCCAGTGACACGGTCTCGGCGACGAGCGGCCGCATCACCGGGATGTCCAGCACGTCCGCGATGAACTGCATCAGCAGGTGGTCGGCGGTCATCCCGCCGTCCACCTTCAGCACCGGCGTCGGCGCCCCGAGGTCGGCGTTCATCGCGTCGACGACCTCCCGCGTCTGCCAGCCGGTCGCCTCCAGCACGGCCCGCGCCAGGTGGCCCTTGTTGATGTACGAGGTCAGCCCGACGACCAGTCCGCGGGCCTGGGCGAGCCAATGCGGAGCGAACAGGCCGGAGAACGCCGGCACGATGTAGCAGCCGCCGTTGTCCTTCACCGTGCGCGCCAGGGTCTCGATCTCCGGCGCGCTGTGGATCAGCCCGAGGTTGTCGCGGAACCACTGCACCAGCGACCCGGCGACCGCGATCGACCCCTCCAGCGCGTAGGTCGGTTCCGGGCCGATCTGGTAGCCGATCGTCGTCAGCAGCCCGTGCTTCGACCGCACCAGCTCGGTGCCGGTGTTCATCAACAGGAACCCGCCGGTGCCGTAGGTGCCCTTGATCGCGCCCTTCTCGAAGCACGTCTGCCCGAACAACGCCGCGTGCTGGTCGCCCAGCGCCGCGGTGATCGCGATGCCCGGCACCACCCGCGTGGTCTTGCCGTTGATCTCGGACGACGGCCGGATCTCGGGCAGCATCGACGCGGGCACGCCGAAGAACTCCAGCAGCATCGGATCCCACTGCCGGGTGCTGAGGTTCATCAGCATGGTCCGCGACGCGTTGGTCACGTCGGTGACGTGCAGGCCGCCGTTCACGCCGCCGGTGAGGTTCCAGATCAGCCAGGTGTCCATCGTGCCGAACAGGACGTCGCCGCGTTCCGCCTTCTCGCGCAGGCCGGCGACGTTGTCCAGCATCCAACGCAACGACGGCGCGGAGAAGTAGGTCGCGAGCTGCAGGCCGCAGCGGTCGCGGACCTCCTCGACGCCGGGCTTCTTCCCGAGCTCGGCAACGAGTTCCTCGGTGCGGATGTCCTCCCAGACGATCGCGCGTCCGATCGGGACACCGGTGTGCCGGTCCCACAGCACGAACGTCTCGCGCTGGTTCGTGATGCCCAGCGCGACGACCTGGTCGGCGGTGATTCCCGCCTGCCGCAACGCCTGCGGCATGATCCGGTCGACGTTGCGCCAGATCTCCACGGCGTCCTGCTCGACCCAGCCGGGCCGCGGGTGGTACTGCCGGTGCTCGCGCTGGGCGACCGCGACCAGGCGGGCGTTCTGGTCGAACACGATGCAGCGCGTCGACGTCGTCCCCTGGTCGATCGCCATCACAAACCGTTGCACGCCGAGCCCTTCAGTTCTCGTCGACGAGAGAAGTGGTGACCGCTTCAGCGGCCTGGCTGACCTGGCGCACGAGCGTCGCGCGCGGCCGTCCCGTGGAGTCGCACAACCGGTCCACCGCACCGGAGATGCCGATCGCACCGACCACGAGACCGCCCGGGATCCGGATGGGCGCGGCGATGCTCGCCTCGCCCGGCATGTACTCCTCAGCCTCGCCTGCCCAGCCCTGCGCGCGTACCTCCGTCAGCACCCTCTCCAACGCCTGCGCGCGGACGATCGTCCTGCGGGTCAGCGACGTGAGCTCCCGCCGGCGTGCGGCCGCCGACAGGTCAGGGTCGTAGGCGAGCAGCACCTTGCCGAGCGCGGTGGCGTGCAGCGGCAGCATCGCGCCGATGCCGAGTGTTTGCGCAGAGTCATCAGGCCGGAACACGTGGTGCACGACGAGCACGGCGCCGTCGTGGTGCATGCCGATCCTGACCTCCTGGCCCGACCGCGCGGCGAGCGTGTCGGCCCAGTTGATCGATCGAGAACGCAGTTCGTTCGCGTCGAGGTAGGACGTTCCCAGGTGCAGCAGGGCCGCGCCGAGCCGGTAGCGGCCGGTCGCCTGGTCCTGTTCGACGAACTCGACCCGTTGCAGCGTACGGAGAATCCCGTGCGCGGTGCCTCGCGCGAGACCGAGCGAGTCGGCTATCTCTGTGAGACCGTGGTGGCCGGAGCCACGCGCGAGCAGCCGCAGCACGGCTGCGGCGCGTTCGATCGACTGGATGGGTCCCGGCACGCGTGAAACGTAATTGAGACGACCCGTGTCGGCAATGTCGAACAGCTACGACGGCCATCACCCCTGGAAACAGGCCTGAAACGCCTTGTCTGCGCGCAGCGTGACCGGTTGGTCACACCTTCGGGGGTCGAGGGTGTCGACATTGTCGAAACGTCGGTGTTGAGCAGGAGTGACCTGCGTCATTACGTTCCGCCTCAATCACCACGGGGTGATCAGCCGTTCAAGGACGATTGGGAGGCCAGCGTGGGTCTCGGGTCAGTGTTCCTCAGCGAGGTGCTCGGTACGGGTGTCCTGCTGTTGCTGGGTGCGGGCGTGGTGGCCAACGTGCTGCTCGCCAAGTCGAAGGGGTTCGACGGCGGCTGGCTGTTGATCAACTTCGGCTGGGGACTCGGTGTCTTCGCCGGTGTGTACGTCGCCTACAAGTCGGGCGCCCACCTCAACCCGGCGGTGACCGTCGGCATTCTGACCAGCGGTGCGGCCGAGTACGCCCCTGGTGTTCCCGTCGGCTTCGGCTCGACGCTCGTGTACTTCGCCGGTGAGATGCTCGGCGCGTTCCTCGGTGCCGTGCTCGCCTGGCTCGCGTACAAGCCGCACTTCGACGAGACTCCCGACGAGGGTCTCAAGCTCGCGGTCTTCTCCACCGGCCCGGCGATCCGCAGCTACACCTGGAACCTGGTGTGCGAGATCATCGGCACGTTCGTCCTGGTCTTCGTGATCCTCGCGTTCGGCAAGACGCCGACCCAGATCGGCCCGCTGGCCGCGGCGCTGCTGGTCGTCGGTATCGGCGCCTCCCTCGGCGGCCCCACCGGCTACGCGATCAACCCGGCCCGCGACCTCGGCCCGCGCATCGCGCACGCCCTGCTGCCGCTGTCCTACCGGGGTACCGACGGCGAGGCCGTGGGCAAGAAGGACTCCGACTGGAGCTACTCCTGGGTGCCGGTCGTCGGCCCGCTCATCGGCGGTGCGCTCGCCGGTGTGATCGCCTCGCTCGCGTTCTGACGCTGACCATCCCGAAAGGACTTTTCGATGACGCAGTACGTTCTCGCCGTCGACCAGGGCACGACCAGCACGCGGGCGATCATCTTCGACCACAGCGGCTCCATCGTCGCCGTGGGCCAGAAGGAGCACGAGCAGATCTTCCCGCGGGCCGGCTGGGTCGAGCACAACCCGGTGGAGATCTCCGAGAACACCCGGTTCGTGATCGGTCAGGCGCTCTCGACCGCCGACCTCAACACCGGTGACCTCGCCGCCGTCGGCATCACCAACCAGCGCGAGACCGCGGTGGTGTGGGACAAGAACACCGGCGAACCCGTCTACAACGCGATCGTCTGGCAGGACACCCGCACGCAGGCGATCGTCGAGGAGCTCGGCGCGCTCGGCGGCGGTGCCGACCGCTACAAGGCGAAGGTCGGCCTGCCGCTGGCGACCTACTTCTCCGCGCCCAAGATCCGCTGGATCCTCGACAACGTCGAGGGCGCCCGTGAGCGCGCCGAAGCCGGCGACCTGCTGTTCGGCAACACCGACACGTGGACGCTGTGGAACCTCACCGGCGGCCCCAACGGCGGTGTGCACGCCACCGACGTCACCAACGCGTCGCGCACCATGCTGATGGACCTCGACACCCTGCAGTGGGACGAGGGCATCGCTGCCGAGATGGGCATTCCGCTGTCCATGCTCCCGGAGATCCGTTCCTCCTCCGAGGTGTACGGCAACGGCGGTCCGGGCGGTGTGCTCAAGGGCGTGCCGATCGCGGGCATCCTCGGCGACCAGCAGGCCGCGACGTTCGGCCAGGCCTGCTACGAGCCGGGCACCGCGAAGAACACCTACGGCACCGGCAACTTCATGCTTCTGAACACCGGTACCGAGAAGGTCGCGTCGAAGAACGGTCTGCTGACGACCGTGTGCTACAAGATCGGCGACGAGGCTCCCGTCTACGCGCTGGAAGGCTCGATCGCGGTCACCGGCTCGCTGGTGCAGTGGCTGCGCGACAACCTCGGCATCATCTCGTCGGCTCCCGAGATCGAGACGCTCGCGCGGTCGGTCGAGGACAACGGTGGCGCGTACTTCGTGCCGGCGTTCTCCGGCCTGTTCGCGCCGTACTGGCGGGCGGACGCGCGCGGCGCGGTCGTCGGCCTCACCCGGTTCGTCAACAAGGGCCACCTGGCGCGTGCCGTGCTGGAGGCGACGGCGTTCCAGACCCGTGAGGTCCTGGACGCGATGAACGCCGACTCCGGTGTGCCGCTGACCGAGCTGAAGGTCGACGGCGGCATGGTCCAGAACGAGCTGCTCATGCAGTTCCAGGCGGACGTGCTCGACGTGCCGGTGGTGCGTCCGGTCGTCGCCGAGACGACCGCGCTGGGTGCCGCGTACGCCGCCGGTCTGGCTGTCGGCTACTGGTCGTCGCTGGACGAGCTGCGCGCGAACTGGGCCGAGGACAAGCGCTGGACGCCCGAGCTCGACTCCGACGAGCGCGAGCGCGAGTACCGCAACTGGAAGAAGGCCGTCACCAAGTCGTTCGACTGGGTCGACGCCGACGTTCGCTGATTCTCTTCTGCTGGTTCTCTTCCGCTGATTCTCTTAGGGGAGCTGAAGGTGTTCGCAAGGCTGGATCCGGCTCGGCGTGCTGACTCGCTTGCCGCTTTGGGCAGCACGGAGTTCGACGTGCTCGTCGTCGGCGGTGGTGTGGTCGGCGCGGGTGCCGCTCTCGACGCGGCGTCGCGAGGACTCTCCGTCGCGCTCGTCGAGGCGAACGACTGGGCGTCCGGTACGTCGAGCCGGTCCAGCAAGCTCGTCCACGGCGGGCTGCGGTACCTGGAACAGCTGGAGTTCAAGCTGGTCCGGGAAGCTCTGAAGGAACGCGGACTTCTGCTGCGCCGGCTCGCACCGCACCTGGTGCGGCCGGTGCCGTTCCTCTTTCCGTTGAAGAAGCAGTGGGAACGCGCCTACGTCGGTGCGGGTGTGCTGCTGTACGACTCGATCGGTGGCGCGGGGGCGGTGCCGATGCATCGGCACCTGTCTCGTTCGAAGATGGCGGCGGTTGGGCCGTCGATTGATTCAGAGGCTTTTGCCGGCGCGATTCGGTACTACGACGCGCAGATGGACGATGCTCGGCTGGTGTCCACGCTGGTTCGGACGGCTGCTCAGCATGGTGCGACGGTGGTGTCGCGGGCTCGGGTCACGTCGCTGGTGCGTGTTGACGGCAGGGTTTCCGGTGCGTCGGTTCGGGATGAGCTGTCTGGAGTTACGCACGTGGTGCGGGCTCGGCGGGTGATCAGTGCTACCGGGGTGTGGACGGATTCGCTGAACGCTTTGAGCCCTGGGGTGCCGCCGTTCCACGTGCGGATGTCCAAGGGTGTGCACGTGTTGGTGGATCGGTCGAAGATCGAGTTGGACGGTGGGTTGATCACGCAGACCGAGAAGTCGGTGCTGTTCGTGATTCCCTGGGGTGCTTACTGGATCATCGGGACCACGGACACGCCCTACTCCGGGGATCCGTCTGAGGTCAGCGCGAGTTCTGAGGATGTTCAGTACATCCTGGACCACGTCAACGCTGTGTTGCGGTCGCCGCTGTCGGTTGAGGATGTTGTTGGGTCGTATGCGGGGTTGCGGCCGTTGCTCGACGGGGCGTCTGGGGACACGGCGAAGTTGTCGCGTGAGCATGCGGTGGCTGAGCCGGAGCCTGGGTTCTTCGTGATTGCTGGGGGGAAGTACACGACCTACCGGGTCATGGCTGCCGACGTGGTGAATGCCGCGGTGTCCGGGCTTGGGCGAGCGGTGGCGCCGTCGTTGACCGCGAAGCTGCCGTTGTGTGGTGCGGTCGGGTACCAAGAGCTGTGGGCGGACCGGGCTCGAGTCGCTGCGGAGTCCGGCCTGCCCACGTCCACTGTGGAGCGACTGCTGCGGCGGTACGGGTCCGCGGTGTCGGATGTGTTGGCGTTGATCGCGCAGGATTCGTCGTTGGGTGCGTCCGTGGCCGGGTATTTGGCGGCGGAGGTTGTTTACGCGGTTACGCATGAGGGTGCGTTGGGGTTGGAAGACGTGTTGGCGCGGCGGACTCGGATTGCTATGGAGCATCTGGATTTCGGGGCGTCGGTCGCGGGGGAGGTGGCGGATCTGATCGCGGGGCCGTTGGGGTGGTCTGCTGCTGAGCGGGATGCTGCGGTTGAGGCTTACCGGGCCCGTACCGAGTTGGCTGCCCGGACGGGAACGTGACAGTGAGATGGACGGCGCTGAGCTGATCGAGAGATTGCGGCGGGAAGGTGGGTTTCGGCTACTGCCGTTGCTGGGGAACACCGGGCAGGTTGCTGGGGTGCATCTGAGCCGGTTTCTTCCCGGTGGGCATCTCGAGGTGGTCCAGGCTTGGGATGAGCGGTGGGCCGCGTATGCGCGGATGCCGGATGCGGTGGATGTGGGGGCGCCGTTTGTGGGGCCTGGTGGTGGGGTGGTGCGGAGTGGGCCGTTTGGTCGGGTTGTGGCTCCGTTGTTGCCGATTCAGTCTGGGATTGTTGGTGGCTGAGGGCTCCGCCCTCAGACTCCCGACACTCCCAAAAGAGCCCCCTACGCCGTGCGTGGGTTGATGGCACGCCTGTTGCGTTGGGCGGAGTTGCGTTGCGTGGGTGGTTGCGTTTGGGGTGGTGGGCTCCCCCGTCTAGCGCGCCAGAGCGAGCCACGGCAGGGGAGGGATGTCAAGTCCGACGAAAAGCGTGTCGGACTTG